>JAEEYS010000198.1 GCA_016288255.1 Bacillota bacterium | reverse complement strand
TTCTTCCTTATATTCTCTATAAGTTTTTTCGTCCAAAAGCTGTTTCTTTTCCAAAGGCGTTGTGCCCGGATCCACTACGATATAGCTGGAAAAATAAAGTACTCTTTCCAACGCTCTGGGGGACAGATCCAAGATCAATCCCATACGGCTCGGGATCCCTTTAAAATACCAAATGTGGGAAACAGGTGCCGCCAATTCCACATGGCCCATTCTTTCCCTTCTTACTTTTGCGCGGGTCACTTCTACCCCGCATCTGTCGCAAATAATCCCTTTATGTCTAACTCTTTTGTATTTACCGCAATGACATTCCCAGTCTTTTGTTGGCCCAAATATTTTTTCGCAAAAAAGACCTTCTTTTTCCGGTTTCAACGTTCTATAATTGATAGTTTCTGGTTTTTTTACCTCACCTTTTGACCATTCCCTGATTTTTTCAGGAGATGCAAGACCAATTTGCAGTGAGTCAAAGTTCGTGACATCTAGCAAGAGAGTTCTCTCCCTTCTTAATTTAGCTTGATAAAATTTTTATCCACAAAAGAAGGTTTACAGCAGCAAAGAAAGTCTTTGCCGCTATTTGCCTTACGTATCCTCTTGTCTCTTACACTTCGTCTAATTCGTCTGTGTCTTCAAAAGAAAACCCTTCCAGATGAAAATCATCAATATCCTTGAAATCTTCATCCAAGTCATCCATGCCGTCATCGTCCGCGGTTTCTTTTTCAAAGTCATCTTCCAAACTATAGGTGCCCGGAAGGATCTCGCCTTCCATATCTTCTTCGCCCTCGATGTTGATATCCAAGATATCGTTATCCATTTCTTCGTCATATTCTTTGATCTGGATCTCTTTGGAGTCTTTGGATAACACTTTTACATCCAGACACAAGCTCTGGAATTCTTTAATCAATACTTTGAAGGATTCCGGAATGCCCGCTTCGGGAATGTCTTCCCCTTTTACGATCGCTTCATAGGTTCTGACACGTCCTGTGATATCGTCTGACTTCACTGTCAAAAGTTCTTGCAGGATATGGGCCGCGCCGTAAGCTTCCAAAGCCCAAACTTCCATTTCCCCGAACCTTTGTCCGCCGAACTGCGCTTTCCCGCCCAGCGGCTGCTGTGTGACCAAAGAGTAAGGTCCCGTGCAACGCGCTTGGATCTTATCGTCTACCAAGTGGGCCAGTTTCAAGATATACATATAGCCTACAGTGATAGGATTGTCAAAAGGTTCCCCGGTTCTGCCGTCATACAAGACCGTCTTCCCGTTTCTGGATTTTCCTGCCATCTCCAGCGTATCCATGATTTCTGTTTCGGTAGCGCCGTCAAAGACCGGTGTAGCGATCTTCCAGCCAAGCGCTTTGGCCGCCCATCCCAAATGGGTTTCCAATACCTGCCCCAAATTCATACGGGAAGGAACCCCCAAAGGATTGAGCACGATGTCAAGCGGCGTGCCGTCCGGCAGATATGGCATGTCTTCGCATGGTAAAATCCGGGAAATGACCCCTTTATTTCCATGGCGTCCTGCCATCTTATCCCCTTGTGATATCTTTCTCTTTTGCGCAATGCTGACTCTTACCAGCTGGTTGACGCCCGGAGGCAGTTCATCCCCGTTCTTTCTGGTAAAGACTTTTACGTCAACAATGATGCCGTATTCTCCATGAGGCACTCTTAAAGAAGTGTCTCTGACTTCTCTTGCCTTTTCACCAAAGATCGCCCGAAGGAGCCGTTCTTCCGCCGTCAGCTCCGTTTCGCCTTTTGGTGTTACTTTCCCTACCAAAATGCTGGAAGCTTTGACTTCCGCGCCGACCCGAATGATCCCTCTTTCGTCCAGGTTCTTCAAAGCGTCTTCCCCTACATTGGGGATATCTCTGGTAATCTCTTCCGGCCCAAGCTTCGTATCCCGGGACTCGGATTCATATTCTTCAATGTGAATGGAAGTAAAGACATCGTCTTTTACCAGCCGTTCACTGATCAAAATAGCGTCTTCGTAGTTATAGCCTTCCCAAGGCATAAATCCGATCAGAACATTTCGTCCCAATGCCAATTCGCCGTTGTCCGTAGAAGGACCGTCCGCAATGATCTGTCCTTTTTCTATTTTTTCTCCTTCTTTGACGATCGGTCTTTGATTGATACAGGTCCCCTGATTGGAACGTTTGAATTTCAGCACACGATAAGAATGCTTGTTCCCTGTGCCGTCTTCTTTGATCACAATCTCGTCCGCGGATACTTTGTCTACCACGCCGTCTTCTTCGCTGACGATAACGATACCGGAATCTTTTGCCGCTTTGTATTCCATCCCCGTCCCTACGATAGGAGAATCCGGGATCAACAGCGGTACTGCCTGACGCTGCATGTTGGCGCCCATCAAAGCCCGGTTGGCATCATCATTTTCCAAGAACGGAATCAGCGATGTAGCAACGGAAACGACCTGTTTCGGAGAAACGTCCATATAGTCGATGGTATTGGCATCTACTTCCAAAATATCGTGTTTGTATCTGGTATAGATCCTGGGAGAAATAATCCTCCCGTTTTCATCGATCGGTTCATTTGCCTGTGCAATGATGCTTTCGTATTCTTCGTCTGCGGTCAAATAATGGATCTCATCGGTTACAATACCCTTTTCCTTGTCATATTTCCGATAAGGTGCTTCAATAAATCCATATTCGTTGATCTTCGCATAAGAAGAAAGAGAGTTGATCAGACCGATGTTCGGTCCTTCAGGCGTTTCGATCGGGCACATTCTTCCGTAGTGGGAGTCGTGCACGTCACGCACTTCGAACCCGGCCCGTTCTCTGCTTAATCCACCCGGTCCCAAAGCGCTCAATCTTCTCTTATGGGTCAATTCCGACAACGGATTGGTCTGATCCATAAATTGAGATAACTGGCTGGAACCGAAAAATTCTTTGATGGCTGCGACCACGGGACGAATATTGATCAATTCCTGCGGTGTTGCCACTTCCATATCCTGAATGCTCATTCTGTCTTTGACGACCCTTTCCATTCTGGAAAGACCGATCCTAAACTGATTCTGTAACAGTTCCCCTACAGAACGCAGTCTTCTGTTGCCCAAATGGTCGATATCATCCGTATTGCCCACTTCATGGACCAAATTGAATAAGTAGCTGACGGCTGCAAAAATATCTTCTTTCAGAATGTGGCGGTTGTGACGGTCATGGATCCTGTCGTTGCCCAATACTTTGACGACTTTGCCGTCAGGCGCGATCACATGCACGAATTCAAACCCTGCGTCATGGATCTTCAAGGCCATGTCTTTGGTGATCACCTGGCCTTCTTCCGCCAATACTTCCCCTGTTTTGGGATCCACAATATTTTCTGCCGCTTTGTTTCCAACGATCCTGTTTTTCAAAGCCAGCTTGATGTTGAATTTATAGTGGCCTACTTTGGCCATATCGTATCTTCTGTCTTCAAAGAAAAGCATTTGTATTAAATTTCTGGCGCTGTCCTCCGTAGGCGGTTCGCCCGGACGAAGCCTTTTATAGATTTCGATCAATGCTTCCTTTTCATTTTCCGTATTGTCTTTTGCTAAAGTATTTAACAGCATTTCCGTTTCGCCGAATTTTTCGATGATATCCGCGTCGGAAGAAAGTCCCAACGCTCTTAAAAATACGGTCGTCGGTAATTTTCTGGTTCTGTCTATCCGAATATAACAAATCTTATTGGCATCTGTTTCCAGTTCCAGCCATGCACCGCGGTTGGGGATCACAGTTGCTTTATAAAGATGGTTTGCAGTTTTGTCGATTTCTTCGCTATAATATACGCCGGGAGATCTTACTAACTGGCTTACTATTACTCTCTCAGCTCCGTTAATAATGAAGGTTCCCTTTGGAGTCATAATGGGGAAATCGCCCATAAAGACTTCTTGTTCTTTTACCTCTCCTGTCTCTTTATTGATTAGTCTAACATTGACTTTTAATGGTGCAGCATAAGTAGCATCTCGTTCTTTGCATTCTTCGATGTCATATTTCGGTTCTCCGTCGATCCGATAATCCAAAAATTCCAGTACCAAGTTTCCGGCAAAATCCTCAATAGGAGAAATTTCATCAAAAACTTCTTTTAACCCTTCACTCAAAAACCAATCATAAAGGGAATATTGGATTTCGATTAAGTTTGGAAGCTGAAGAACTTCTTCGATTTTTGAATAGGACATCCTTTGCTTTTTACCATACATTACAGGTTTTACCATTGATGCTTTCACCCCTAATCATTTGTTTCCATATAATGGAATGCATATTATACCAATATATTCTAACCATGTTCCGCACAATCTATACGGCTCTGTATCAGCCCATATATCGGTCTATATATCGGTACATACAGACACTAGTCGCATTTTATAATTTTATCACTCGAAAAAGCAAATGGCAAGAAATTTTTTTGATTTTTTGATAACTTTTTTTAAATACTCGTATTTGTTTTTCATTTAAAAAAGTTTTTGAAAAAAAGGAGCTTTTCTAAAGCGCGGCAAATCCCTCTTTGCCGTATGTTTCGCTCTGTGCGAATAAAGGAAGCCTCATCTTTCATGGAAAAAAGGATCTTTTGAGGGGCGCATTCTACATGATGATAAGATATTTTTGATGGGGGTGCTTTTAACGATCTCATTTTAAACAGCGGTTCAAATAAAAAAAGGTATCCCGAAGGATACCTTTTTGATTGTATGAAAATAGATTATTTTACTTCTACTTCTGCGCCAACTTCTTCTAATTTTGTTTTTACTTCGTTAGCTTCTTCTTTGGAAACTTTTTCTTTTACTGGTTTTGGAGCGTTGTCAACTAATTCTTTTGCTTCTTTCAAGCCTAAACCTGTGATTTCTCTTACGACTTTGATTACTTTGATTTTTTCTGCGCCAGCACCTTTTAATACTACGTCAAATTCTGTTTTTTCTTCTTCTTCTGCTGCGCCTGCTGCTGCGCCAGGAGCTGCTGCTACTGCTACAGGAGCTGCTGCGGAAACACCAAATTTTTCTTCCAAATCTTTTACTAATTCAGATAATTCTAAAACTGTCATATTGCTAATGGCTTCAATTAATTCTTCTCTTGTCATGATAAAATCCTCCTAGATTTTCTTCTTTGATTTTCTGATTTTATTTGAATTTTTATTATTTATTCCTTATTTTATCCACTATACCTTATTCTGCTTTTTGTTCCTGGATGGCATTCAATGCATAAAGCAAGTTTCTTACTGTGCCGGAAAGAACGGATACGAAGCTTGTGATCGGCGCGTTCAATGTGCCGAGTGTTTTTGCGATCAATTCTTCTTTGGACGGCAAGGATGCCAAATCTTTTACGCCGTTTTCATCAATAAAGCGACCTTCTACCACACCGGCTTTGATTTCTAATTTTTTGGTCTTTTTATTGAATTCCGTGATCATCTTTGCGGGGGCTACCGGATTGTCATAACTGATGGCAATAGCGGTAGGTCCGTTCAAATATGGCTTTAAGTCTTCCAGATCCATATCTTTGATCGCCAGGTTGATCAATGTATTTTTAGCGACCCGAGATTCTACACCGTTTTCTCTCAAAAGGCTGCGCAATTCTGTTACTTCTTTTACGCTCAGTCCTTTGTAGTCTGCCAAAACAACAGAGCTGGCTTTTCCGATTTTTTCTGTCAATTCAGCAACTTCTTGTTCTTTTGCGATCCTGTTTTTGTTTTTGAATTCTTCGCTCATAAGGTTATTTCACCTCCTTAAGATTGTTCCAAATAAAAAGCCTTCTGCAAACAGCATGTTGCAGAAGGCGATTTCAGTCTTCTTTTATTACCATTTGCCTTGGCAGGATGATTAAGCATTTTACCGAAAGGTTCAGGCAATTTGCCCCTGCTGTCTACAGCTTCCTATTTTATTGTCCTTAAAGATTCTAACAGACAAAAAAACTTTTGTCAATTTAATCTTGTGCTTTTTGCACATTTATTTTTACGCCCGGTCCCATTGTGGTGGATACTGCTACGGATCTTAAATATTGGCCTTTTGCTGCAACTGGTTTTGCTTTTACGATAGCGTCGATGATCGCATGATAGTTATCCAATAATTTTTCCTGTCCGAAAGATACTTTTCCAAATGGAGCATGAACGATACTGGTCTTATCTACTCTATATTCAATCTTACCAGCTTTGATATCTTTGATCGCTTCTGCTACATCAAATGTAACAGTGCCTGATTTTGGGTTCGGCATCAAGCCTTTTGGTCCAAGCACACGGCCCAAACGTCCCACAACACCCATCATATCCGGTGTTGCTACTGCTACGTCAAAATCGAACCAGTTTTCTTTTTGGATCTTTGTAGCATATTCTTCGCCGCCTGCATAATCAGCGCCCGCTTCCAAAGCTTCATCAATTTTTTTATCTTTTGCAAATACAAGCACTCTGACTGTTTTCCCTGTTCCGTGAGGAAGTACTACCGCGCCTCTGACTTGTTGATTTGCATGTCTCGGGTCAACCCCTAATTTAATGGAAAGCTCCAGCGTTTCGTCAAACTTTGCTTTTGCCATGCTTGTTGCCAGCTGAATGGCTTCTGCCGGATCATATGCTTTCGTTTTATCGATTTGTTTTACTTGTTCTTGATATGTTTTACTTCTTTTTGCCATGTTTTTTTCCTCCTTCGTGGTAAATTTGCGGTCAATGACCTCCCACTTCTTTGGCAAGTAACTCTTACTCTTCTACTGTGATGCCCATGCTTCTGGCTGTTCCTGCGATCATGCTCATAGCAGCTTCTACAGTATTTGCGTTTAAGTCTTTCATTTTGAGTTCAGCGATTTCTCTCAATTGATCTTTTGTCACGGAAGCTACTTTAACACGGTTCGGTGTAGCGGAGCCGCTTTCCAATCCGATCGCTTTTTTCAAAAGGTTTGCGGCCGGCGGTGTTTTTGTGATAAAAGAAAAAGATCTGTCCTGATAAACTGTAATTTCTACAGGAATGATCATCCCTGCCTGATTTGCTGTCTGCGCATTAAAATCTTTACAGAAACCCATAATGTTTACCCCGTGCTGCCCCAAAGCCGGTCCAACCGGTGGTGCCGGAGTCGCTTTTCCTGCAGGGATCTGTAATTTTATAAATCCAATTGCTTTTTTTGCCATATATTCCACCTCCTATTTTATATTCTGTCTTCCTTATAATATTTTTTCTATCTGCGTATAACTCAATTCTATCGGTGTGGGGCGGCCAAACATGGAAACTGTCACCTTCACCTTTTCTTTATCCGGATAAATCGCTTCGATCTTTCCGGTAAAGTTGCTGAATGGGCCGCTGATCACTCTGACTTCTTCCCCGATTTCCACATCCAGTTCTATCTTCGGTTCTTCGATTCCCATCATTCTGAGAATATTTCTGCTTTCCTCATCGCTTAAAGGCACCGGTTTGGAACCGGGTCCCACAAACCCCGTGACCCCCGGCGTATTTCTTACGACATACCAGGAATCGTCTGTAATGACCATTTCAACCAAAACATAGCCGGGATAGATCTTCCGATTCACGACTTTTCTTTTCCCGTTTTTGATTACGATTTGTTCTTCCATGGGAACAACGACCCGAAAGATCTTGTCTTCCATGGCCATGGATTCCACACGCCGTTCCAGATTGACCTTTACTTTGTTTTCATATCCGGAATACGTATGAACCACATACCATCTCACATCTTGTGTTTCCTCTTGGCTTTGGTTCTCTAAAACTTCTTCTTTTACTTCCAATACGTCTTCCTTTTCTTTCATAGACCCATGACCTCATTTACAGCAAGAAATGTAAAATATAGCTGATGATAGAGTCTGCAATCCAGATAAACAATGCAGAAACGACCAATGTTGCCAACACTACCAGAGAAGAAGTTTTCAGTTCCTTTTTATCCGGCCAAGATACTTTTTTTAATTCTGCTCTGACTTCTTTAAAATACTGTTTGATCTTATTGAGCATCCTTGCAAAAATATTTGGTTTTCTATTTTCTTTTTGTGGCATTATTACTACCTCGCTTTACCTAGTTTCTCTGTGTAGCGTATGTGTTTTACAGTGTTTGCAGTATTTTTTCATTTCGATCCGTTCCGGATTTTTTCTTTTGTTTTTGGATGTTGTGTAATTTCTGTTTTTACATTCCGTACATGCCAAAATAATGTTCACTCTCATAAACCTTTTCACCCTCCTAGAAAATTGTGATTGTATATATAAAAGACCTTAATTGGAAATTAAGGCCATTACACCAAAATAAGTAAAGCACCCTAATAATGTAACACAATTCTGAAAAATTGTCAATTCTTCCTTACGGATATTCTAAAAGAGTACCTTTCTTTCTCCTTTTTGACAAACAAAAAACGCCAAAAAGAAAAAAGGCCCTTTTTTGCCTTCTTTCCATAAGTTAGTTTACAAGCATTTTTTTAAACTGTAAAGTCTTTTTTCTTGTTTTTAAAAATTTTTCCGCAAAACCGGCTTTTTTAGTCGATTTTTTTCTTCTTTCCCTTTTGTTTTTCGATTTTCCCTTTTTTCTGTCTTGTTTTCCATGCTTTCCCATCCTGTGTATCAGAATCGGTTCCATTCCATCCCCGTAAAACAGCACCACCGACACGCCCGCCGGCCGAGACTACACGGAAGATGCTCTTGATCCTAAAAAAAACTGCTGCGACGGTATCGCAGCAGTTTTGATCTTATTTTATCCTGTTGTTTATTCGATAGAAATCTTCTTATTCAATGATTTCAGCAACAACGCCGGCGCCTACGGTTCTTCCGCCTTCTCTGATCGCAAAACGAAGTCCTTCGTCCAACGCGATGTTGTTGATCAGTTCGATTTCCATTGTGATGTTATCCCCCGGCATTACCATTTCTGTCCCTTCCGGTAATGTCAATACCCCTGTTACGTCTGTTGTTCTGAAATAAAACTGTGGTCTGTACCCATTAAAGAACGGTGTGTGTCTCCCACCTTCTTCTTTTGTCAGGACGTATACTTCCGCTTTGAATTTGGTATGCGGATGGATGCTTCCCGGTTGTGCCAATACCTGGCCTCTTTCTACTTCTTCTTTCTTGATCCCTCTTAATAAGGTACCGATGTTGTCCCCTGCCATTGCTTCGTCCAACAGCTTACGGAACATTTCTACCCCTGTTACGACCGTTTTCTTTCTTTCATCGGAAAGTCCTAAGATTTCTACTTCCTGTCCTACTCTGATAACCCCTCTTTCTACTCTGCCCGTTGCTACTGTCCCTCTACCTGTGATAGAGAATACGTCTTCTACCGGCATCAAGAATGGTTTATCGGTCGCTCTTTCCGGTTCCGGAATGTAGTTGTCTACTTCTTCCATCAATTTCAGAATCCCTTCTGCCCATGGACCTGTCGGATCTTCCAATGCTTTTAACGCGGATCCTACTACGATCGGAATGTCGTCTCCCGGGAATTCATATTCGCTCAATAATTCTCTGACTTCCATTTCTACCAATTCCAACAATTCGTCATCGTCTACCATATCTGCTTTGTTCAAGAATACTACGATATATGGTACGCCTACTTGTCTTGCCAACAAGATATGTTCTCTTGTCTGCGGCATCGGACCGTCTGCTGCGGATACGACCAGGATCGCTCCGTCCATCTGTGCTGCCCCTGTGATCATGTTTTTAACATAGTCGGCATGGCCTGGGCAGTCTACGTGTGCATAGTGTCTTGTTTCTGTTTCATATTCCACGTGCGCTGTTGCGATAGTGATACCTCTTTCTCTTTCTTCCGGCGCTTTGTCTATCATATCAAATGCTGTTGCCTGTGCTAAGCCTCTGTTTGCCAATACTGATGTGATTGCTGCTGTTAATGTGGTTTTACCATGATCTACGTGTCCGATTGTCCCAATGTTTACATG
>JAEEYS010000197.1 GCA_016288255.1 Bacillota bacterium | reverse complement strand
TTGAGCCTTTACGAAGGAGCGGACGGCGTCAAGACCGGCTATGTGGATCAGTCCGGACGCTGTTTTGTGGGGTCCGCTACCAGAGAGGGCGTGCAGTACATTTCCGTTGTACTAAACAGCAGCGATATTTGGGAAGATACCAAAACGCTGATGGATTACGCTTTTGAAAATTTTGACTTAAAACAGCTGGTCAAAAAAGGCGATCCGGGGATTCGCTGCCGCTATAAAAACAGGCAGCGTACTGTTTTTTACGCGATTCCCGCAGAAAACTATTTTTATCCTGTGGCAAAAAAGCAGAAAACAAAAGTAAAACAGGACATCCATATTGATGACGACATCAGTCTGCCCATTGCTTTGGGAGAAAAAATTGGCTATATCGATCTCTATCTTGACGGAGAAAAAGTAAAAACCGTGGATCTGGTCAGCGACCGCTATTTGGGAAAGCCGACTTATAGGGGAAATTTTATAAAAATTATAGATAAGTGGTTATAAAAGATGGATAAATTTGGATAATTTAGGTATAATAATAACAGCGTAATAGAAATAGGAGGAAAAATCAATATGGGCTTTGAAGATAGAATCAAGGAATTGGGCTATATCATTCCAGGAGCGCCAAAACCGGTAGCTGCCTATGTGCCGGCTGTAAAAGCAGGCGATTTTGTCTATACCGCGGGACAATTGCCTTCTGTTGAGGGCGTATTGGAATTCCAAGGCAAACTGGGAGCGGACTTATCTGAAGAGCAAGGATATGAGGCAGCCAAAATCTGCGCTTTGAATTGTCTGAGCGCGATCAAAAGCTTGATCGGTTCCTTGGATAAAATCGAGAGGATCGTAAAAGTGGTAGGCTTTGTAAACAGCGCGCCGGGTTATAACGGACAGCCGAAAGTCATTAACGGCGCTTCGGAACTGATGGTAGAAATTTTTGATGAAGCCGGTAAGCATGCCCGTTCCGCTGTTGGTGTGAACGAACTTCCTTTAAATGCTGCTTGTGAAGTAGAAATGATCGTGAAATTAAAATAAATGAACAAGAGGAAGAAGGCGAACGGTTTGTTCGCCTCTCTTTTTATGACAGAGTGACAGCTTGTCAACGTGAAAAACAGAAAACGGAAGATGGGGAGAATCCTATGGAAGAGCAGATGGAGAGACTGCAAAAATACATGGCGGCTGCGGGGGTAGCTTCCAGAAGAAAATGTGAAGAGCTGATCTTAGAGGGTAAAGTCAAAGTCAACGGACAAACCGTAAAAGAGTTGGGCGTCAAGATCGACCCGAAGCAAGACGTTGTCACGGTAAACGGAAAAGTGCTGAGAGAAGAAAAGCACATCACGATTTTGATGAACAAGCCCAAAGAATATATTACAACGGTAAAAGATCAGTTTGACCGGCCTACGGTGATGGATCTGTTAAAAGAAGACGTCAAGGTCAGAGTGTATCCGGTAGGGAGACTGGACTACAATACGGAAGGCCTTTTGCTTTTGACCAATGACGGAGAATTGGCAAACAAATTGACCCATCCCAGCTTTGAGATCGAAAAAGTCTATGATGTGCTGGTCAAAGGGATCGTAAAAGAAGAGCATATTTTGGCTTTGAGAAAAGGCGTTTTGCTGGAAGACGGCATGACGTATCCCGCAAAAGTCAAAGTGATCGACAATGAAAAAGGAAATACAAAGATCGAGATCACCATTCATGAAGGCAGGAACCGGCAAGTAAGGCGCATGTTTGCGGCGCTGGGGTATCAAGTGATAAAATTAAAAAGGATCCGATACGGATTTTTGACGTTAAAGGGCGTATCAAAAGGAAGCTACCGCTATTTAACGGATAGAGAAGTAAAAGAATTGAAGCATCCCTCAAAAGACAGCGGCAAAAAGCGTGATGACGCAAGACCCATCCAAAGGGGATATAGAGCAAAACAAACAAAAAGACAAAAAACTTCCAAGGAAGCATAAAATAAGGAGGCGTAGACATTGAATCTGTGGTATCGGGAAAAACATACGGAAAATCAAATCTTATCGGTGAAAGTAACAGACGTAATACATAAGGAAAAGACTCCTTTTCAGGAATTAGCGGTTTATGAAACGCCGGAATACGGCACGATCTTGGTTTTGGACAACTATATCCAAGTATCGGATCAAGATGAATATATTTATGCGGAAATGATCACGCATGTGCCGCTGTTTACCCATCCCAATCCCAAAAAGGCATTGGTGATCGGGGGCGGCGACGGCAGCGCCATTCGCGAGATCGTCAAACATCCTTCCATCGAAGAAGCGCATCTTTGCGAGATCGATGAAAGAGTGGTAGAAGTATCAAAAAAATATTTTCCGCAGATGACGGTGGCTTTGGAAGATCCAAAAGTCAAAATATTATATAAAGACGGGATCAAGCAGGTATTTCAATCCAAAGACGAATATGATCTGATCGTTGTGGATTCTCCCGACCCGGTGGGCCCAGCGGTCAATCTGTTTTCCAAAGGATTTTATGAAGGCGTTTATGAAGCGCTGAAAGAAGACGGGATCATGGTGGCGCAGACAGAATCTCCTTATTTTAATCAGGACGTTATGAAAAAAGCGTATGACGACATTTCCGCTTTGTTCCCGATCACAAAAGTCTATATGGCGGCGATCCCCACATATCAGTCCGGTTTTTGGACCTTTACCATGGGATCTAAAAAATATGATCCGACAAACGTGGAAAATATGAGAAAACAGGATTTCGAAACAAGCTATTACAATCAAAATCTGCATTACGGCGCATTTTTACTGCCTACATTCATTCAAAATATTCTGGAGGGAAAATAAAGATGGATTTTACGCAGTTTTATTATCCGGATCGGTTTATCGGTTCCATAGAAGACTATGAAAAAGCGGATATCGTGATCTTGGGCGCACCTATGGATTATACGGTGTCTTATAAAGCGGGTTCCAGAGAAGGCGCGCAGAGCGTCCGGCCTGCTTCTTGGGCTATGGAAACCTACAGTTCGAGGCTTGATCGGGATCTGGAAGAATTGAAATATTTTGATCTGGGCGATTTGGTTTTGAATATGGGTCACGCGGAACATTCCTGTAACATCATAGAAAATGCCATTTCACAGATCTTGGAAGATAAAAAGATCCCTTTTACTTACGGCGGAGAGCACTTGATCACTTGGCCCATCATCAAAGCATTCCATGAAAAATATCCGGATCTGGTGCTGATCCAGTTGGACGCCCACGCGGATCTGAGAGAAGAATTTTTTGGAGAAGCTTATTCTCACGCTACCGTTATGAGAAAATGCGCGGAGCTGATAGGACCCGATAATCTCTTTCAGGTCGGGATCCGTTCCGGCCCCAGAGAAGAGTTTGAATACGGAAAAAAATACACCCATTTTTATCCTTATCGGCTGGAAGGCGCCATTGAGGACATCAATGCTTTTTGCAAAGGAAAACCGGTCTATATCACGATCGATATCGATGTGTTGGATCCGGCTTATGCGCCGGGAACGGGCACACTGGAACCCAATGGAGTGACCAGCAGAGAATTGTTTGACTTTTTCTATAGCCTAAAGCTGGATCAGGTGGTGGGGATCGATGTAGTGGAAATCTCACCCTATCACGACCTTTCCAGAATGACTTCCGTCATGGGATGTAATTTGTTCAGAGAACTGGCATTAAAGTTTTTTTAATAGTGGAACATAAAAAGAAAGGGAAGAGGATATGACAAAATCAGTAGGGATCGTCGGCGGGGGAGCCGCCGGTATGATGGCAGCCTACAGCGCCGCAAAAAACGGATACCAAGTCACGCTGTTTGACAAAAATCCCATGCTCGGGAAAAAAGTCAGGATCACAGGGAAAGGCCGCTGCAACATTACCAATTTGTGCGACAGAGAAGAGCTGATCTCTGCTTTTGGAGAAAACGGTTCTTTCCTATATGGCCTATTTTCTCGTTTTGACAATTATGATCTTCTTGCCCTTTTGGATGACTTTGGTCTGGAGACCAAAGTGGAACGGGGAAACAGAGTGTTCCCCTTGTCTGATTCTGCTCATGATGTGGTAAAAGTTTTTGAAGTGGCGTTAAAAAAAGAGCAAGTCAATCTGCGGTTTTTTTATGATGTCAAAGAGATTCTCCCGAAAGAAAAGGGATTTACGGTCATAGCGGAGTATACGGAAAAAGACCGATCCGTGAGCAAAAAAGAATTTTCGTTTGATCATGTGATCCTGGCAACGGGAGGAGCGTCTTATCCTTTGACCGGCTCTACGGGAGAGGGATATAAAATAGCCGAAAAGCTGGGCCATGTGATTGTGACGCCCAGAGCCTCTTTGGTACCGCTGACCGTAAAAGAAGACTGGATCAAAGACCTGCAGGGATTGTCTTTAAAAAATGTTACGTTTCAGATATTGGATGAAGAAAAAAACAGTTTGGCCGCGGAATTCGGGGAAATGCTGTTCACGCATTTCGGGATTTCCGGCCCTATCGTATTAACCTTGAGCAAGATCGTTTCCGCTTCGCCGAAAAAAACTTTTTACGGCGAGATCGATCTGAAACCGGCACTGGATGAAAAGATGCTGGACAGCAGACTGCGGAAAGATTTTGAAAAATATCACAAAAAGCAGTTTAAAAACGCGCTCAATGATCTTTTGCCGCAGAAATTGATCCCCGTGATCGTTTCTTTAAGCAGGATCTCACCGGAAAAAAACATGAGTGAGATCAGTAAAAAAGATAGGACAACGCTGGTAGAGCTGCTCAAGCATTTTTCTTTTACCATCACGGGCACAAGACCGATCGCGGAAGCCATTGTCACCGCAGGCGGCGTTTCTTTAAAAGAAGTAAACCCCAAGACACTGGAGTCCAAAAAGATAAAAGGACTTTATTTCGCGGGAGAGATTTTGGATATCGACGCTGTGACGGGAGGATTCAATCTCCAGGCAGCGTTTACCACCGGCTATGTGGCCGGATATTTGGAATAAACTCAGAGGATGCGGAGAGAGAAAAAACACGATAGGATTTTAACAAAAAAATCCTACGGCCAAGGGAATCGCCTTATGTGGAAATGATAAAAAAATGATAGTAAAACCATAGGTTTTTCTGACTTTTTTTATTGATTCCCGTATGACTTTGTGATAAAATAAAACAGTATTATAACAAGGAATAGAATAGTGTGTCGGTGTATTTTGGAGAGAAAATTTAAAATATCTTATTAAAATCCACCATTTGTATTATGTGTGGGTTTTTTTGTTGGAAGGAATAGTTTGATGCGCGTTGGCAAACTGAGCGTGGCAGTGGATGGGCCTGCCGGCAGTGGAAAGAGCACCATTGCAAAGATTTTGGCAAAAAAATATCATTTGACTTACGTGGATACCGGTGCCATGTACCGGGCTGTTGCGTTAAAAATGCTGAGAAATGATATTTCTGCGGACGATACGGAGAGAATCCAACAAATGCTGGACAAAACCAAAGTCAAAGTTTTGTTCGATCAGATATATTTGGATGATGAAGAAGTATCGGCTCTCATTAGAACCCCTCAAGTGACGAATTTCGTTTCCATTATCTCGCAAAATCCTGAGATTCGAAAATATATGACCAATACACAAAAAGAAATAGGAAAGACAGAAAATGTGATCATGGATGGACGTGATATCGGGTCTGTGATATTGCCCCATGCCGATTTAAAAGTCTATTTGACGGCAAGTCCTGAAGTAAGAGCTAAACGGCGCTTTGAAGAAATGCAGGAAAAGGAAGGAGAAAACCTGTCACTTACACTGGAAGATATTCTGGAAACGATCCAAAAACGAGATTTTCAGGATAAAACCAGGAAAGAAGCTCCTTTGACGGTTGCGGACGAAGCGGTGATCATAGACAGCTCCGGCTTGACGATTCAAGAAGTGGTAGAAAACATATCTGTGCTGCTTGATAAAATTTTGGATGCGAAGGGATAATAAAATGACTGGATTTTATCGGTTTGTGATCACGATTTTAAAAATATTGATGCCCTTTGTTTTTCGGGTAAAAGCGGAAGGATTGGAAAACATTCCGAAAGAAGGACCTGCCATTGTTTGCGCCAATCATAGGAACATGCTGGATTGTGTTGTCATTGCCATCAAATGCAAAAGACAGATTTATTTTTTGGGAAAACAGGAACTGTATAAAACAAAATTTTGGAGAACGGTGTTCTTGAAGCTGGGCTCGATCCCGGTCAAGAGAGGAGAACCGGATCTAAATGTGATCCGACAATCCGGGAAAGTATTGAAAGAAGGGCATCTTTTGGGAATCTTTCCGGAAGGAACGAGGATCAAAACCGGTGAGTTGGGCGAATTCGAGCCGGGAACGGCGATGATCGCTTTACGAAACAAAAGCAGTGTTGTGCCCATGCATATTTACGGCGACTACAAATTTATGCACAGGATCGTGCTGAAAGTGGGAAAACCCTTTGAGCTGACGGAATATTACGGGCAGAGGATGAGCATGGATTTATTGGCGGAAGCGACTGAAGTGATCAAAAACAAAGTAAAAGAAGTATAAGAAACAATTTGGCTGTTTTGGAGAAAAATATGAGTGCAGTATTAGAAAAACATGCGGGTTTTTGTTTTGGCGTCAAACGGGCGATGGACCTTGTGCTAGACGCAGTGATTCAAAATCAGGGAAAAAGAATCTATACCTATGGACCCTTGGTCCACAATGAAGAAGTGGTCAAGTTTTTGGAAGAAAAAGGAGTATCGGTTCTCCATAGGGTAGAAGACGCGGAAAAGGGCAGTATAGTCGTGATTCGTTCACATGGTGTACCTCCTGATGTAGAGACAAGACTGAAAGAACAAACAGAAGCGGTATTAGACGCCACTTGCCCCAAAGTAAAACGCATCCATCATTTGGTGGAAAAGCATACGGCAGAAGGATATCCTGTTTTGGTCATAGGAAAAAAAGATCATCCCGAAGTGATCGGGATCGTAGGATATGGCCGCGGACAGGCAACAGCAATCGATTCTATAGAAGATCTAAAGCCTCTTTCTTCCGATCTGTCCTATAAAGTGGTCAGTCAGACGACTTATCACAGAAAAAAATGGCAGGAAATGACGGAAGAGATCCAAAAGAGGTTTCCGAAAGCGGAGATCATAGATACCATTTGTTCCGCAACCAAGGAAAGACAAGAAGGAGCGGAGATCCTTTCAAAAGAAATGGCGGACAAAGCGGGAATGATGATCGTTATAGGTGGCAAGGAAAGTTCCAATACCAAAAAACTTTATGAGATTTGTAAAGAAAACTGTGACGATACTTTATGGATCCAGACAAAACATGATTTAAATCATTCTTTATTTTTTAAAGAACAATTTAAAAATATAGGCATAACTGCCGGGGCATCGACACCCCAATGGATAATCAAGGAGGTGTTACACATGGTAAACGAAAACGAAGTAAACGAAGTTATGGAGCCCAACACAGAAGAAACTACTCCAAACACATGCTCTGAAGAAACCGGCTGCTGTACAGTAGAACAGGCAGAAACAGTTGCAGAAGAAGTGAAAGAAGAAACGGCTGCGCCTGCGGAAGAAGCACCGGCTGAAGAAGCAAAAGCAGAAGAAGCACCGGCTGAAGCACCGGCTGAAGCACCGGCCGAAGAACCGGCAGCAGCACCGGCTGAAGAAGCACAGCCGGAAGATATCCCTGCATTCCAGGCAGGAGAAATCGTAAAAGGTAAAGTCATGTCAGT
>JAEEYS010000196.1 GCA_016288255.1 Bacillota bacterium | reverse complement strand
TTCCAGTCTTTGATAACGCCGACTCTCATGCCTGTTGGATGAACTTTTTGGCCCAAAATCATACCTCCTCTGCTTGATCTAAAACGATAGTTACATGACTTGTTCTTTTTTGAATGCGAAATGCTCTTCCCTGCGCTCTCGGCCTTACTCTTTTCATAGAAGGACCTTCATTTGCGAAACATTCTTTGACATATAACTTTTCGGGATCCATTTCAAAGTTATTTTCAGCATTGCTTGCTGCAGATTTTAATACTTTATATACAACTTCAGAACCTCTTTTTGGCGTAAATTTCAAAATCGCATACGCTTCGGACAGAGGTTTGTTTCTGATCAAATCCAAAACAATTTTTACTTTGCTAGATGAAATTCTAACAAATTTAGCGGTTGCTCTTGCTTCCAAATTCATTCCCTCCTTCCTTATTTCTTAACAGAAGATGATTTCTCACTTTTGCCTGCATGGCCTCTGTATGTTCTAGTAGGAGCAAATTCTCCCAATTTGTGTCCTACCATATCTTCTGTTATATAGATAGGCACATGTTTTCTTCCATCATGTACGGCAATGGTATGACCTATCATTTCAGGAAAGATTGTGGAACGTCTTGACCATGATTTAATAACCTTTTTATCGTTAGCATCGTTCATACTTCTTACTTTTTTCAATAAACTTTCATCAGCGAAAGGTCCTTTTTTTAATGATCTACCCACTATTTAGCCTCCTCTCTTAGGTAAATTCCCCAGAATAACCTATTTAGCATTTCTAGCTTTCACAATATATTTATCAGAAGCTTTTTTCTTTCTGGTTTTATATCCAAATGCCGGTTTGCCCCAAGGTGTTACCGGGTTTCTACCTGCCGGTGCTTTCCCTTCACCACCACCATGCGGATGGTCTACAGGGTTCATAGAGGAACCTCTGTTATAAGGTCTTCTGCCAAGCCATCTGGATCTGCCGGCTTTACCGATTTTAATGTTTTCATGGCTTAAATTCCCTACCTGGCCGATAGTTGCTCTGCATTCGCTGTGGATCAGCCTTACTTCGCCGGAAGGTAATCTTACATGCGCGTGGGTCCCTTCTTTTGCCATCAGCTGTGCTACCGTGCCGGCAGAACGAACCAACTGAGCGCCTTTGCCTTTTTGTAATTCAATGTTGTGGATCAAAGAACCTACCGGGATATTTTTTAACGGCAATGCGTTCCCTACTTTGATATCCGCATCCGGTCCGGATTCCAAAACATCCCCTACTTTTAACCCATTGGGTGCCAAAATGTAGGATTTTGCGCCGTTTGCATAGTGTAACAATGCAATGTTCGCGCTTCTGTTCGGATCATATTCTATACTATAAACTTTAGCCGGAACACCGTCCATTGTTCTTTTGAAATCAATGATACGATATTTTCTTTTATGTCCGCCGCCGATATGACGAGATGTCATTCTGCCCAGATTGTTTCTTCCGCCTGTGGAATTTAAAGAAGTCAACAAAGATTTTTCCGGAGTGGACTTTGTGATTTCTTCAAAAGTGGACACGGTCATAAATCTGCGGCCGGGGGTAATTGGCTTAAATTTTTTCACTGCTGCCATTTCAATTCCTCCTTCTTAACGAATCACCTTACGGTTTAGAGAAGTCCTTCGAAGAATTCGATCGGTTTGCTGTCTTCTGTCAATTTTACGATAGCTTTTTTCCAATGCGGTCTTCTTCCGAGATGAACTCCCATTCTTTTTGTTTTACCTTGCATGTTCATCGTGTTGACTTTGTCAACTTTTACGCCAAATACATTTTCAATTGCCTTTTTGATTTCTGTCTTATTGCAATCACGTCTTACTTCAAAAGTATATTTCTTGTTTTGAAGATCTTCCATGCTTCTTTCAGAAATAATAGGTCTTACGATAATGTCATGGTAACTTTTTTCCATTACGCATACACCTCCTCAATAAAGGAAACTGCATCTTTGGTCACAACCAATACTTCATGGTTTAAGAGTTCATATACGTTGATGGAATCTGCATTTAAAGCATCCACTCCCACCACGTTTCTGGTGGATTTGTATACGTTATCGCTTGTACCGCTGGTAACGATCAAAGCTTTTTTATCTACTTTCAAATTATTCAATATATTCAAGACGGTTTTTGTCTTTGGTGCATCCATTGCTAATTCATCCAAAACGATCATTGCTTCGTCTGCTACTTTAGAGCTTAATGCAGACTGCAGCGCTGCTCTTTTTACTTTCTTTGGAATTTTAAAACCATAGTCTCTCGGCTGCGGTCCAAACACGATCCCGCCACCCGGCCAGTTCGGTGCGCGGCGGCTGCCTTGTCTCGCTCTGCCGGTGCCTTTTTGTCTCCATGGTTTTGCTCCGCCCCCGCTTACAGCTGAACGGTTTTTTACAGAATGTGTACCTTGTCTTTGGTTTGCTAAATATTGTTTTACCACTTGGTGCATCAAGTCTGCTCTGACTTCTTGACCGAATACGTTTTCACTTAATTCGATTTCGCCGGTTCTCACACCTTGTGCATTATAAACAGCTACTGTTGGCATAGGAATCCTCCTTTCTCCCTTTACGTTCTATTATTTCTTACTGCTTTTTACTGTAGATTTGATCATCACATAACCTTTTTTCGGTCCGGGAACAGCCCCTTTGATCAAAATCAAGTGTTCTTCAGGTAATATTTTCGCGATTTCCAAGTTTTGTGCCGTTACTCTTTCATGTCCCATATGTCCCGGCATTCTGCTGCCTTTGAATACACGAGCCGGATCGGTCGCACCGCCGGAACCCGGTCTTCTGTGATACATGGAACCGTGGCCCATAGGCCCTCTGTTAAAGTTATGCCGTTTTACAGCCCCTGCAAAACCTTTACCTTTAGAAATACCTGTGATATCTACTTTATCGCCCGCTTCAAAAATAGAAACGCTGACTTCTTGACCTTCTTCATAGTTTGCTGCGTCATCCAATTTAAATTCTCTCACAAATTTTTTCGGTGTTACGCCGCTTTTTTCGAAGTGTCCTTTTTCCGGTTTTGTCACAAGTTTGGTCTTTTTATCATCAAATCCTAATTGGACTGCTTCATAACCATCTTTTTCCAAAGTTTTCTTTTGTGTTACATGGCAGGGTCCTGCCAAAATAACTGTAACAGGGATCGCATTGCTGTTATCGTCAAAAATCGTTGTCATACCAACTTTTTTCCCTAAGATCGCTTTTTTCATGGTTTTCCACCTCCTACATCCAAAATGTCCCTAACTGGAACTTATAGTTTAATTTCAATGTCCACTCCAGCCGGTAAGTCCAGTCTCATCAAAGCGTCAACTGTTTTCGGAGTTGGATCTAAAATATCAATCAATCTTTTATGTGTTCTTTGTTCAAACTGCTCCCTGGAATCTTTATGTTTATGCGGGGATCTCAAAATCGTATAGATCTGTTTTTCGGTCGGCAGCGGTATCGGTCCGGAAACCTGTGCGCCTGTCCGTTTTGCAGTTTCTACAATCCTTCTGGCAGATTTGTCCAAGATAGTATGTTCATAAGCTCTTAAACGAATTCTAATTTTTTGGTTTGCCATGGTCTTCCTCCTTTACGCAAAGTCCCGGAGTGGAAAGGTCCATCCCGGTATTTTATTTTTTACCCAATCTTATTCAATGATTTCAGCAACAACGCCGGCGCCTACGGTTCTTCCGCCTTCTCTGATCGCAAAACGAAGTCCTTCGTCCAACGCGATGTTGTTGATCAGTTC
>JAEEYS010000195.1 GCA_016288255.1 Bacillota bacterium | reverse complement strand
AGCACCGAAAGTATCTAAACTCCCGACACCTAGTATTCATCGTTTACGGCTAGGACTACCAGGGTATCTAATCCTGTTCGCTCCCCTAGCTCTCGCACCTCAGCGTCAGATCCAGTCCAGAAAGCCGCCTTCGCCACTGGTGTTCCTCCTAATATCTACGCATTTCACCGCTACACTAGGAATTCCGCTTTCCTCTCCTGTACTCAAGTTTAACAGTTTCGGATGCAGGTCCTGAGTTAAGCTCGGGATTTTCACATCCGACATATTAAACCGCCTACGTGCTCTTTACGCCCAGTCACTCCGGACAACGCTCGCCCCCTACGTATTACCGCGGCTGCTGGCACGTAGTTAGCCGGGGCTTCCTTGTAAGGTACCGTCAATATATTTTCTGTTAAAAAATATCTTTTCGTCCCTTACGACAGAGTTTTACAATCCGAAAACCTTCTTCACTCACGCGGCATCGCTGTCTCAGGGTTTCCCCCATTGGACAATATTCCCCACTGCTGCCTCCCGTAGGAGTCTGGGCCGTGTCTCAGTCCCAGTGTGGCCGTTCACCCTCTCAGGCCGGCTATCCATCGTCGCCTTGGTAGGCCGTTGCCCCACCAACTAGCTAATGAACCGCGGACTCATCTCAAAGCGAATGCATATGCAGAGGCATCCTTTCTTGATAAGAACATGCATCCTCACCAAGGTATGCGGTATTAGCACAAGTTTCCCTGTGTTATCCCCCTCTTTGAGGCAGATTATCCACGTGTTACTCACCCGTCCGCCACTAAAACTTCTCAAATAGTAAACTATCCGATGGTTTCCGTTCGACTTGCATGTGTTAAGCGTGCCGCCAGCGTTCGTCCTGAGCCAGGATCAAACTCTTCAGTTTAATTCTATCTCAGTTCGTCTTACGAACTTTTCTTCTCAAAATTGACTGGCTTATGATTTAATTTCCATAAAGATACATTGTTTATTTATCAAAGAACTTGTCTGCACAAATAGTGCCGACATTTATATATTTTACTCATTGCCGAGCCTTTTGTCAACACTTTTTTTGTTTTTTATTATCTTGTTTTTCCTCTCGACAACGACTTTTTTATTATAAAAGAAACGCTGAAAAAAAACAAGCTTTTTATCTTGTTTTTACAAAATTTCTTTTATAGATTTACCGGTTTTCTCCATAATATACTCCTCTTCATGCACCCGGTTGTTCTTTTCTCCCATTTCATCGACCGTTTCTCCTTTTCTCTGATCGACAGGAATAAAAAAATGGACAAAAGGTCATTTGATCCCTTTTATCCATTGATTTCATAACTCTATTATTTCTTGAAACGATCCTTTGTATTTGCGTAAACAACGCCTATGATGATCGCAACAAAAAACAAAGCAAATCCGACCCAGAACAATATGATCGTATGAAAAATCTCACTGGATGCCACAACCAGCCAACACCCTGCCAATACGAACATAAATTTTCCCATAAAGCGGCATAGTTTCTTTTCATCCGTTCTCGCTTTTTCTGCCGGTGACGAAGTGTTATAACCGGCGATCAAAAAAGCACCTTTTCCCCGCATAAACAAAATGCCCAGCAGAACAAACATCGCGGTCGTTACCAAATGAATCACAAGCGGCATAATATCCCTCCTATCATGATCCGATTTTTATAAGGAGTTATGTCTGATTGATCCTGCAAAACGGTTCTTTTACAGCAGCATCAAATGCTGACCGTATTCCGCGGCGATGACCACATGTTTCATCAGCAAAGAAGAAGTAACGGAACCTACTCCGCCCGGAACCGGCGTGATCATAGAAGCTTTTTGGGAAACGCCCTCAAAATCCACATCTCCCACCATTTTGCCATCTTTATAGTTCACACCCACATCAATGACGATAGCGCCTTCTTTGATGTAATCTGCCGTAATAAATTCCGGTTTTCCCATGGCTACAATGATGATGTCCGCGTTCTTCGTATGACTTTTCAGATTTCTTGTTTTGGAGTGACAAGTCGTTACGGTCGCGTTTTTCTTTAATAACATCATAGAAACAGGTTTGCCAATGACGACGCTTCTGCCCACTACCGTAACATTTTTTCCTTCTACATCGATCCCATAGTAATTGATCAATTCCATGACCGCCTCAGCTGTGCAGGGATAAAATGTATTGGTCTTTCCCGAAAAAGTCCTTCCCTGATTGATAAAAGTAATGGAATCCACATCCTTTTTATAATCCATCAACGCTTCTATCTTATCCAGATCAATGTGTTTCGGAATCGGCTGCATCACAATGATCCCATGGATCGAAGCGTCTGCGTTCAAGGCTTCCAATTCTTCCAAAAACAGTTCTTCTTTTATATTCGGTTCGAATTCCTTTTCCAAGATCGTAATATCCGCATGAAAGGATCTTTTGATCCCTTGGATATACGAAACGATACTGTCATTCCCTTGAAAAAATACGATACAAAGGCAAATCGGAACGCCTTTTTCTTTTAACGCTTCGATTCTTTTTTCCGTTCCTGCATTGATGTTTTTTGCTACTATTCTTCCATCTAAAATAAAAGGCATCAGTAAATCTCTCTTTTCTATATGTAATTACAAATACAACCTGTTTTGTTCGTTTCTTTCTCTTGTCCTATTATCAGTTTATCATAAGTTCCAGCGATAGAAAAGAAAGAAAAAGATCGGAGAAGTTTCTCCGATCTTTTTATCTTACGATCAAATGTTTTTTCATTAAATATACGGTAACGGTAAAGAACAGAACAATAAAAATCAATGACAGCACAAGCTCTATATTGGCAAATGTCAGGTAAGAAGCGGCATTGGCTAACTTGTCTACTGCGAAAATTTTTAACCTTGTTACCACCGTATTGATCAAAGCATACAACACGATCCCGATCGGTATACGGAACCGATTGATAAAAGATAGATTCGTGAATGTGATCAAAAAATAAAGGAACAGGATGCCTTCTATGATGGCGGCAATGACCATCAGTATCTGCGATATCGTAGAAGACTGTATCATTTGCCGGATCATCTGCATAAACTCATTAAAATCGCTCCAGTTGATTTCTCCCAGATACAAAAGCACGATATAAGCGCAAAGTAAAAAAGCCATACCCGATAATAAAATCCAAACAAAAGAAGTAATGAGCTTGGTCAATACAATACTGCTTTCCGTTACCGGAAGCGTAAACGTCAAATAGCCTTCTTGCCCGTAAAGGCTTTTATCGAATCGGCTGATGATCACGATCAGGATCACCACGCAAATAGCAGCCGCCACCGCCACAAAGCTCAGCATCAAAATGACATTTAAAAATTCCGCATCGATCCCTGTCTTGTTTAGACCCAACGAAACAAACAAGATCAAAAACAAAGCGATATATAGACTAACAAAATTTTTGTAAGTTGCTTTAAATTCCTGTTTTAGTAATTTCCCTAGCATCGGAACACCTCCCTAAAGAGCTGATCTATGGATTCGCCATGTTCCTGCCGAATGGTGTCCACGTCCCCTTCCAAAATCACTTTTCCTTCCTTTAGAAAGATCACGTTGTCAAACATTCTCTCCACATCGGCGATCAAATGAGTCGATAATAAAATCGTGCTGTCTTTATCGTAATTATCCAATATCGTATCCAAAATCAGATCTCTGGCTGCCGGATCCACCCCGCTGATGGGTTCATCCAAGATATACAGCTTTGCTTTTCTGGACATGACCAATACCAGCTGCACTTTTTCATACATACCCTTAGACAGCGTTTTTATTTTTTGTTTCGGATCAATACCCATTCTTCTTAACAGCTCCAGTGCCTTTTCTTTGTCAAAATCCTGATAAAAGTCCTGGAACATGTTCACTGCGTCCTTCACCTGCATCCAATCGCTCAAATAAGTTCTTTCCGGTAAATAGGACACCATGCTTTTTGTATGAGGGGAAGGCGCTTCTCCGTCGATCAAAACTTCTCCCGTATATTCTTTTAACAGTCCCGTAAGGACTTTGATGATCGTTGTCTTGCCGCTTCCGTTAGGCCCTAAAAGTCCTATGATCTTTCCTTTCGGCAATTCTATATTGATATCACTTAACGCGGCAAATTTCCCATATTGCTTGCTTAGATGATCAATCTTCACCAATGGTTCCATTTTTTTCACTACCCCCTTCGATTTCTTCTGTAAACAAACGCACGATATCCTCTTTGCTGTATCCCAGATCTATCATGCTCACAATCATTTTTTTGATTTCCTCTTTTGCCTTGTTTCTTTTCATCCGGTCGATCAACGCGCTGTCTTCCGTCACAAAACGGCCGGAAGTTCTTTCCGCATATAAAAGCCCTTCCCTTTCCAATTCCGCCAATGCTCTTTGCATGGTATTGGGGTTGACATGAAACTTCTGCGCCAGATCTCTGACAGAATCGATCTTCTCTCCGGGGCTCCATTTTTGGGAAACGATCATTTTTTTGATTTCCTGTATGATCTGCACATAAATCGGAATATTATTATCAAAAACGATCTTATCCATACTTCTCCTTCCTCCGTATTATTGTATTAGGTAACTAATACAATAATACGGAGGAAATCCTCTTTTGTCAAGTATTTTTTCAACAAAAAAACTTTTCGCGGTTTATATATACAAAATCCTGCCGAAAAGTTTTTCGCTTATTGCGCTGTTTTGACCGATACAAAGTGATACATGGCATCCTCTTTTCGATCTTTTTTTAGGGTAACGATCATAGACCTGTCCAACGTAGTCCTTTCCTCTTCCAGATACGTGTCCAAGGT
>JAEEYS010000194.1 GCA_016288255.1 Bacillota bacterium | reverse complement strand
CGTCCGGTATATTAAAAAAGGCCGAATCGAATCCTTCATGGCTTTCAAACCGAAGCGGCTCCAAAGCGCTGCTTTCTTCCAATACGTTCAGCTCTATATGAAAGAATTGTTTTGCTACGCCTACCTCATCCAGATGAAGAATGACCAAACATTCTTCTTCCGTTAAAATAGAGCGAAAAGCTTCTTTGTTTTTGATGGGATCCCGCAATATTTTTATCATTCTATCCCCTTCTGTTTCCTGCGATCACAAATCGTTTTGTCCTCTTACCGAGGGGTTTTCTATGTTTCCTTTTTTATCATAATGAAAGAATGGGAAAAAAGCAATCCAAAACCAAAAAAATCCTGCTTTTCCATACAAAAAAGCGGTGTCTGTTTTACAGACACCGCTTTTATTGCTGTTTTTACTAATCTAATAAATATCCTGCCAGATCCATAGGATCTACATATTTTCCGTCTTTATAGACCCGCATGTTCCCGGATGCGATTTCGTCGATCAAAATAACTTCGTCCCCTACATACCCAAATTCAAATTTGATATCATACAGATCCAATCCTTTTTCTTTCAAGGTATCCGCTACGATCCTTGTGATCTTTTGGGTCATTGCTTTGGTATCATCATACTGTTTTTGTGTCATGATGTTCAATGCTGCCAAAGCATCGGAGTTGATCAACGGATCACCCTTTGCGTCGTCTTTTAATGTCATTTCCACATAAGCGTCCAGCGGCGCAGCTTCTTCAATGTAAACACCGTACCGTCTGATAAAGCTTCCTACCGCTCTTAACCGGCAGATGACTTCCAAGCCTTTGCCGAACACTTTAGCCGGTAATACTTCCATAGTAGCATCGTCTAAATTCGCGCTGACATAATGGGTCTTTACTCCTTTTTGTTTTAAGATTTCAAAGAAGTAAATAGACATTTTCAGATTCGCTTTTCCGATCCCTTCGATGCTGAGCCCAATGGTATTGGCACCCGGGTCAAAAACGCCGTCTGTTCCGGTTACATCATCTTTAAATTTCAGCATATAGTTTCCATTGTCCAGTTTGAATACATCTTTTGTTTTGCCTTGATATACTTTTTCCATATGTTTCCTCCCAATATCTGTGAATCCTGTCTTCACCGAAACCATGTCTTCGGCATACATTCTTTTCCATTTAATATTAGCATTTTTTGTAAAAAAGGGATAGTATTTTTCTCAAAAAGAATACAATTTCTTTTCCATAAACTTTCCTTTTTATGACAATCCCGTTTGGAACAGCAAATTTAAAAAATACTGAAAAGCGGACGGAACGGAATAGCGTTCCCTTAACTCCTGCTTCGTGACCCACAAGAACCCGTCTTTTTTCGAAAACCTGTCCACTTTTAGCAAAAATCCTTTCATGTGCCACTCTCTATGGGTAAAAATATGTTTGGTCTCGCCCAATTCCAAAATCGAATCCCCCTGTAGGCGCAGATCAAACTCCCGCAAGGTATCTTGCAGACAAGCAATATCCAAATATCCTTCTTTGTTCGGAAATTCCCAAAGTCCTGCCAAAAGTCCTTTTTCCGCTCTTTTTTGAATAGCGACTTTTCCTTCCGAAAGAAATAGAAAAACAGTCTTTTCTTCTATGGGTCTTTCCTTTTTGCTTTTCTTTACAGGCAGTTCTCCCTGCCTGTTTTCTTTCAGCGCTTTACAGCAAAAAGACAGAGGACACAGATCACATTTCGGCATGCCGTTGGGAAGACAGACCGTCGCACCCAATTCCATCCATGCCTGATTCAGATCCCCGCAGGGATTTTCTCCCTCTTGTTCCTCTTTTTTAAAAGAAAGGAGCAGTTCTCGAATAGAAGAAGAAATGCTTTCTTTGATCGCTTTTTCCCTCACATCCTCTTCTATGGCCAACAGTCTGGAAAACACGCGCAGCACATTCCCGTCTACGGCAGGCACCGGCTTTTTATAGGCAATGGACAAAATGGCCCCGGCTGTATAATCTCCGATACCGGGCAATTTTTTGATCTCATCCTCTTCTTGAGGCAAGACCCCTCCATAATGCTCCGTCAGGATTCGCGCCGCTTTTTGCATGTTTTTGACGCGATTATAATACCCAAGCCCCTGCCACAGCTTTAACAGCGTCTCTTCTTCCGCCTTTGCTAGCGCCGCTATCGTGGCGTATTTCTTTATGAATTTTTGAAAATAAGGAATGACCGCTTCCACCCTTGTCTGCTGCAGCATGATCTCCGATACCCATACATAGTAAGGTTCCGGATCTGTCCGCCAGGGCAGTGTCCGATGGTTTTCACGATACCAGTTTAAAAGCGGCTTTGCCATGTCCAACAACCCAATTTCCATTTTCTCTCTTATCCTCTGATTTTTTCTAATTTGTCCATTACTTTTTGATAAACAGGAATCATATGCGCTTCTTTTGATACCGCTATCATCCCCTTCACGGGTACCCATTTTATTTCCGTATTCTCTGCCTCGTTTACTATCAGAGGTTCGGATTCCTCTCCCCGCAAAAGATAGGTTATATTCAAATGCGCATGCGACCGAACGAACACACCGTTTTTCTCATGGGCCTTACAAGGCAGTATATCCAAAGACGCGATCTCTTTCCCGAGAGGAAGGACCGTTTTTAAGCCTGTTTCCTCTTTTGCCTCCCGGATCGCTGTGCCAAGCAGGTCTGTTTCCCCGTCCGCATGGCCTCCCGGCATGGTAAAATGCGCATATATCTTGTGGTATACCATCAAAGTCTTTGTATGATCCCGATTGACTATGAATCCGGAAGCGGTAAAATGTGCAAAGTTCGGGTCCCTATCAAACAGCTTTTCCCCAAACCGATCCCATAAAATCAATATTTCTTCTTTTGCCTGTTTCTCTTTTTCATCCACGGGCTTATAGTTTTTCAGTTCTTCTAAAATCTCCACATCTTTATCCTCTTTCGGTCTGCTTTTTGCGCAGTTTTTTATACAATTTCTATTATACTATACCATTTCTTTTTTTTCTGTGAAACCACAAAATGTAATCCTTCTTGATCCATTTTTTCTGAAAAAGAAATTTCTTTGCCCTGTCTTGAAATGACAGCATCTAGATCCGGTCATAGAATCTTTGCGG
>JAEEYS010000009.1 GCA_016288255.1 Bacillota bacterium | reverse complement strand
CGTAAACAGGATCGTATCCTCTTTCGATCAGCATTTCAACGGCTTTGTCCGTCAATTCAAATTCCAGATCCAAATTTTTTACACGCGCTTTCAACCCGGCGATCAAAAGATTGATGATCTCTTTCATATGCGATTTTTCCAAAGAATGGAAAACAATGATCTCATCGATCCGGTTTAGAAATTCCGGTTTAAAAGTATGCCGCAGATCGTCCATCACATTTTCTTTCATCTTTTCGTAGGCATTGTCCGCTTCTTTTTCGTCCGAAGTCCCAAAGCCCAGTGTTTTGTTCTTGTTCATCAAATGCGCCCCTACGTTGGAGGTCAAGATGATGATCGTATTTTTAAAGTCGACTTTTCGGCCCTGTCCGTCTGTCAAACGGCCGTCGTCCATGATCTGCAGCAAGATCCCAAACACATCCGGATGCGCTTTTTCGATTTCATCAAACAGCACAACGGAAAACGGTTTTCTTCTGACCTGTTCCGTCAGCTGTCCCCCTTCGTCGTATCCTACATATCCCGGAGGAGAACCGATCAGTCTGCTGACCGAATGTTTTTCCATATATTCGGACATATCGATCCGAATAATAGCGTCTTCATCTCCAAAAACCGCTTCCGCCAAGGCTTTGGCCAGTTCCGTCTTCCCAACGCCGGTCGGTCCGAGGAACAAGAAGGAGCCAACAGGCCGTTTGGGGTCTTTCAATCCCGCTCTGGCGCGTCTGACGGCTTTGGATACAGCAGAGACCGCTTCTTCCTGTCCCACTACCCGTTCATGCAGGATCTTTTCCAGATCCAACAGCTTATGGGATTCTTCCTGGGTCAGTTTGGTCACCGGGATCTTTGTCCACTGCGAAATGATCTCCGCAATATCTTCCGCTGTCACTTCTCCGTGCTTTTTACTGGAATCCGTTCTCCAGTCTCCCCGCAGAGTATTGATCTTTTCCTGAATCTGATTTTCTTTTTCTTTTAATTCCTGCGCTTTTTCAAAGTTTTCCAGTTTGACTTCCGCGTTCTTTTCTTTTTTGACTTCTTCCAGTTCTTTTTCCAGCTCTTTGACCTGTTTCGGCGGTGTATAAGAACGCAGCTTTAACCTAGAGCTGGCTTCATCGATCAAGTCAATGGCCTTATCCGGCAAAAACCGATCGGAAACATACCGGCTGGAAAGTTTTGCCGCCGCTTCAATGGCTTCGTCCGTGATTTTGATCTTATGATGCGCTTCATATTTGTCCCGGATCCCTTTTATGATCTGGATCGTGTCTTCTACAGAAGGTTCTTCTACCATGATCGGCTGGAACCGTCTTTCCAAAGCGGCATCTTTTTCGATATATTTTCTGTATTCATCAATGGTCGTGGCGCCGATCAGCTGCAGTTCGCCTCTTGCCAAAGCCGGTTTTAAGATATTGGAAGCGTCAATAGCGCCTTCTGCGCCCCCCGCGCCGACAATGGTATGGATCTCATCGATAAAGAGAATGATATTTTTCTTGGCAATGATCTCATTGACCACTTTTTTGAGCCGTTCTTCAAATTCGCCCCGATATTTGGTGCCGGCCACTAAGGAAGCCAGATCCAAAGTCACCACTTTTTTGTTCATCAGGTTTTCCGGCACATCGCCTTCCACGATTTTTTGTGCCAATCCTTCCGCAATGGCGGTTTTCCCTACACCGGGTTCCCCTATGAGGCAAGGATTGTTTTTTGTTCTCCTGCTCAACACCTGCATGATCCGATTGATTTCTTCTTCTCTGCCGATCACCGGGTCGATCTCTCCTTTTTCTGCCAAAGCAGTCAGATCCCGCCCGTATTGGCTCAAAATATTTTCTCCGCTTGGCGCGCCGTTTTGCCCCATGCTTTCCTGTTGTCCAAAATTGCCTTCGATACCCAAAAGGGAAAAGACTTCTTTTTCCACACGGAAGAAATCGATCCCAAACTGCATCAGTATCTTAGCGGCCACGCCTTCTTCTTCCGCGACCAGCCCCAAAAGCAAATGTTCCGTATCGATATAATTTTGCTGCATATTGATGGAGATCTGATTTGCCAGTTCTATGATCGTTTTGACTCTGGGCGTCATAGGAATGCTCTGCTGTTCGGAGATCGGCGTTCCTACACCGATCACGTTTATGATCAGCTGTTTCACTCTTTCTTCCGTCACCCTTAAATTGGTCAACGCTTTTGCCGCGATACTGTCTTCTGTTTTTAACAGTCCCAAGAGGATATGTTCTGTCCCGATCTGCGGATGTCCCAGATCTCTCGCTTCTTGTTCCGCATATTCCACTACTTTCTTTACTTTTTCCGTAAATCTATATGCCATGCTTCTCCCCTCCTTATTTCAGCTGGTCCCGAACGATCCCGGCCCGCAATACGTCAATGTCCATACTCTGATCCAGTTTTTGCCGCAGATTTTCCATCATAGCGGGCCGCACCAGGATCATCAGCCGAACGATGGTTTCCAAAGGTATTTCCTGCAGGATACCCAGATTGATCCCCTGCCATAAAGTCGATAAGTATTTCAATGCTTCTTCCACAGACAGCTTCTTCGCGTATTTCAAGATCCCCAAAGACCGCATGGTCCGATCTTCCAGCCCCAAGGGATTGGCGCGGTAGATCGCTTTTTCCAGCATCCGCTCCTGATCGATCAGCTGCTTGGTCACAGTGCTCAGTTTTTGGATGATCTCTTCTTCCGATTGTCCCAGCGTGATCTGATTGCTGATCTGAAAAAGATTGCCGCCCGCTTCGCTGCCTTCTCCGTATACGCCTCTTACGACCAAGCCGATCTTGGCAATATTGCTGATGACTTCATTGATCTTGTTAGCCGCTACATGGCCGTGGAGATGCATCATCACGGAAGCCCGCATCCCGGTCCCCACATTGGTAGGGCAGGTGGTCAAATACCCGTTTCTTTCATGGAACGCATAATCGATCCGGCTTTCCAAAAGATCATCTATCCTGTTTGCTTTTTGGAGCATTTCCTCCAAATTAAGTCCCGTAGACAAGCACTGGATCCGAATATGATCCTCTTCATTGACCATGACCGCTTCCGTCTGATCCTCACTTAGATAAACGGCGCCGTTTTCTCCGCTTGCCGCAAAAGGACTGATCAAATGCCGTTCCACCAAAGTCTGCTTTTCCAAAGGAGAAAGTCCGTCCAGCTGTATCAGCTTCAGTTCTTTCTTCAGCTCTGTGGCATCGACCGCTTCATCGATCTTTTTCAATACTTTCAATTTCTCTTCTCTGTTCAATTTTTGCGGAAAAGGGGTATTGGCTAAATTTCTTGCCAAACGAACACGGCTGGACAACACGACATCATTGTCCAATCCTGTGCCGATCCATTTTGGCGTTTCCTTGGAAATATCCAGTTTAGTCATGTTGTTCTCCCCCTTCTTCTTTTTCTTTTTCCAGCGCAACGATCTGTTTTTTCAATTTTGCCGCTTCTTCATAATCTTCTTTTAATACAGCCTGCTGCAGCTGCATCCGCAATTCTTCGATTTTACTTTTGTATTTGATCCCCGCGCCGGCGCGAAGCGGGATCTTTCCCTGATGACGGCTGCTGCCCTGGATCCTGCGAAGCAGGGACGGCATT
>JAEEYS010000193.1 GCA_016288255.1 Bacillota bacterium | reverse complement strand
TACGGTAAAAAATTATGTCAGCAACATTTACAGTAAAGTGGGGATCAGAGAAAGAACAAAAGCGATTTTGTATTTTAAAAGCCTAGGGTTTTAAAATAGGGTTTGTCGGTAAGAAATATACTTTCTTCCCAAGAAAAATTATGATATAAATAAAGTGGAATAAAAAACCTGTTAATTGTGATTAATGGGTTTTTCCTTTGGAGGAATCATTATGGACAAAAAATTATACAAATCCAGAAACAATAAAATGATAGCCGGCGTTTGCGGCGGTGTTGCAGAGTATTTGAATGTGGATCCGACCATTGTTCGGTTGGCTCTGGTTTTGATTTCTTTGATCTGGGGTTCCGGTTTGCTGATTTATATCATTGCGGCGCTTGTAATACCAACAGAACCGGAAGAATATGATATGTAGGGGCAGTATGGTCAAAAGAAAAGAAAGGAAATAAAAAAAACACATGGAAAAAAGATTATATCGTTCACCATCAGATAAGATCGTAGCCGGCGTTTGCGGCGGTGTGGCAGAATATTTTCAAATAGAATCCAGTTTGGTAAGATTGATCTTTTTGGTCGCTACGTTGATGTATGGTTCCGGACTCTTGCTTTATATACTTGCGGCGATCATCATTCCGGAAGGAGACGGAAGCATCTATCGGGACGGAGTAGAAGTGGTCGAGCCGACAGACAATAAAATAGAGGGCAAAAAAACGTCGGACTCTTTTAGAGTATTGGCAGGCGGCGCTTTGGTGATCATGGGAGCGGTCCTTTTGATCGAAAGATTTTTTCATTTTGATGTCATGCGGATCGTGATACCGTTGTTGATCATTGGATGCGGTGTTTATATTATTTTCAGTGGGACACCCAAAAAGAGCTAGAGGAGTGAATATCGTGGAAGAAAAAGATTGGAAAGAACAAGAAACCGGCTATGGCGAGGAAAACATGGGAACGGAACAGCAGAAGGAAGAAAAGCATTATCAAACAAATTCTCACAGAGAAAAAAGAAAACCGGAACGAAGCGCGGGGAACCTTATTTTTGGCGTTGTTTTGATCATTGTGGGGATCATTTCCTTATTGGAACAATTCCATATCATTGATAACAATATCCTCCAATATGCGCTGACGATGTGGCCGCTTATTTTGATCGGCTGGGGGCTTACGGTCCTGATCAAAGGAAAGTCCGGCACAAAAGCGATCATCTGGGTCATAGTGATCCTTATTATGCTGGGATATGGATTTTTAAAAAGTCTTGATCATGGCCGTATCAATATCGAAGATACCTATGCGGACAACAGCGGAGAGGTCATGACGGAAATCGTCCGGGAAATTTAAAAAGAGACAAGCAAAATATATTTGATGATAGAAAAACGGGAAAAGAGAGACGCAAAAACGCGTCTTTCTTTTTTTAACGGAAAGAATAGGAGAAAACAGTATCCCGTTTGGAAGAAGGATTCTTTTCTTGTTTTTTTTATGGTAAAATGAGGTAACAGCGGTTTAAAGGAGAAAAAGAAAAGAGAAGGAATCATTTATATGGAAACGACGCCTTATTATGCAAGAGGAAAAGAAAATAAATATGTTTGCGTGTTTTCCTGTCCGGGAAGATATGAAGAAATGGCGGGGTATCCCGTGGCGAAAACTACGGGAAAAAATCTGGAACGTTTGTTTTGCGCGCTGAACGCGCAGCTTCAGACGGAGGATTTTTCCAGAGAAAAGGTGACGATTACGAATTCCTGGACAAGAGTGGAATACAAGGAAAAAACCGGGCGATCAGAGGCAGACAGCAGAGAGATCTTAGAACAAACCAACTTGGACAGGCTCTGTCAGGACTTAAAAATCGCGGAAAAGGCTATTTTTTGTTTTGGGGACAAGGCAAAACTGGCGGTAGACGCGTTAAAAGAGGAGAATCGGCTGCCCCAAAACGTAAAGGTGGTTTACGCAAGGCATATGGGGATGAGAGGGATCAACAGCATCAAATATGATCGGTTTGGGAAGGAGATCGTTCCCTCTTTAAAAAGCGGGCTGACAGATCAAAATGAGATAAAGAAATGGCAGAATAAAAATACGAACAAAAGGATCGAAGTCATTGCGGCAGAACTGATCAAGCAATTGGAGGAATCGTGATGAAAATGTTGAAAAAAAAGTATCAAAGCGAGCAGGGCAAGAAACTGCCGGAGATCGTGATCATGACAGGCGATATCACACAGATGGATGTGGATGCCATTGTCAACGCGGCCAATGAAAGCCTTTTGGGCGGCGGCGGTGTGGACGGCGCCATTCACCGCGCGGGAGGGCCTCAAATACTGGCGGAATGCAGAAAGCTAAAGGGCTGTCCCACGGGAGAGGCAAAAGTGACTTCCGGCGGCAACCTAAAAGTCAAATATGTGATCCATACGGTGGGACCCATCTATCGTGGGGGAAATCATAACGAAAAGGCGCTTTTGGAATCCGCTTACCGCAATTCTCTCAAACGGGGAGAAGAACAAAAGGTGAAAACCATAGCGTTCCCGTTTATTTCCGCCGGGGTTTACGGATATCCCAAAAAAGAGGCTTCAGAGATCGCGGCGTATACGGTAGCGGACTTTTTGAGGGACAAAGAGGATACTTCCATTGAAAAAGTATACTTTGTCTTATTTGGAGAAGACAATTTTACGTTTTTTGAAAGCGTATTGGATGAAATATATGGTGTGAAAGAGGTAAAATGATTCGGCTGCAATAAACCGAGAAAAAACAGAAAAAAAGGAGGACACAAAGTGCTGTTTCAAAACATTACGATTTTAGACGAGACATTTCAAATAAAGGAAAATCAATATGTAGGGGTCAAGGGAGACCGGATCGAATATATAGGCGGTGAAATGCCGAAAGAAGATTATGGAGAATGTTACAGCGGGGAAGGAAAGCTGCTGATGAGCGCTTTTTATAATGCCCATGCCCACACACCCATGGCTTTGTTGAAGGGATATGGAGAAAACATGACTTTGGATGACTGGCTTCACAATCGGATCTTTCCTTTTGAAGCGAAGCTAAGACCAAATGACGTATATTACGCCAATTTATTGGGGATCGCGGAAATGGTCCGTTTTGGGATCGTCAGCACCACGGATATGTATTTTCCGGGAGAACCCATCGCGAAATCGGTTCTGGAAAGCGGCGTGAAAAGCAATGTCAGTATCGGAACGACCTGTTTTACGGAGCAAAGCTTCTATGAATTAAAAGATTATGAAGAGCTGAAATATCTGATTCCCACGTATCACAACGAAGGAGACGGCAGATTAAAAATCGATATGAGCATCCATGCGGAATATACCTCCACGCCAAAGGTGGTAAGGGGAGCCGCGGAATTCGGGAAAGAACAGGGACTTAGGATGCATATTCATTTATCGGAAACCAAAGC
>JAEEYS010000192.1 GCA_016288255.1 Bacillota bacterium | reverse complement strand
GTCAATCCTTCCTGCAAGGGGTCCTTCGCTTTTGAAGAAGCGTGCACGATACCCGCTGTTCCCATCCCCGCCTCGTTGGAAAAGATACCGCGGCTCATGCCGTAGCGGATCACCGTTCCCGCCGCGCCTCCTCCCAACGCTTTTGCCGTAAAAGCGTTTTGGAAGATCAAGAGCAGGATTCCGCTCATTTTTCTCCAACCGGTCCCAATGATATAAACCGAAACGCCCACATAGCAAAGGGACATCAAAGGCACCAGTTTGGCGGAAACTTTCCCCAAAGCTTTGATCCCTCCCGCCATGACCCCTGCCGCCGTAATAGCGATGATCAGTCCGGTAACTTTCGGATCGATCCCGCAAGACCCTTGCAAAACAGAGGCAATGGCGTTACTTTGCACCGTGCTGCCGATCCCAAAAGACGCCGTCAGGCAAAAAAAGGCGTAGAAAGAAGCAAGGGGCCAAAACATCTTCGGCAGTCCGTTTTTGATAACATACATGGGGCCTCCTGCCGTTTCTCCTTTTTTGTTTTTTTCCCGATGCCGAACCGATAAAAAAACTTCTCCGAACTTTAACACACTGCCCAAGATCCCCGCGACCCACATCCAAAAAACAGCCCCCGGCCCGCCGGAGATCAGCGCTGTAGCCGGCCCCGCGATGTTCCCCGTGCCTACGGTGGCCCCCAAAGAGGTCATCAAAGCGGCAAAAGGGCTTAGTTCTCCTTCTCCTTTATTTTGAAACAGCATGCGGCAGATCCTTTTGCCTTTTCGAAAAGGGATCATTTTGGTGCCGATCCCAAAATAGACTCCCAGTCCGATCAAAAAAGACAGGGTAACCGGTCCCCAGACCCAGCTGTTGATGATCTTGATCGCCTGCAGCATGTTTTCTCCTTTCCAAACGTCTCTTCTTTCTTTCAGTATATTGGAACAAAAGAAGAATATGCGTTTTCCCGAAAGGAAGCTTTTCTCTTTTTCTTTTCCTATGGTATAATAAAGGAAATTTCTTCCTGCTCTTGAACCCGATCTCAAATAGGATATTTTTGGCGATCGCGTATAAACTATAAAAACTAGAAGAAATGAAACGGCGTCTCAGAAAGGAGTGAACGTATGAGAACGGTGATCGTATCCATACAAGATGATTATTCTATCCATGAATGTAAAGCCTTAGCCGAATCCGGCGGATATGAGGTCGTTGCCGTTCTGCATCAAAACATGGATAAAATCAACCCTTTGACCTATATCGGCAAAGGAAAATTGGAAGAATTGATCCAATTCACGGAAGCCTCTCAGATCGAAAAGGTGATCTTTGACGCCAGCCTCACGCCTTTGCAGATCAGTCACTTAGACAGTGTGTTATCTGCCGATGTCATTGACAAGATCCAGCTGATCTTGGAGCTGTTTGCCCAAAGAGCCAGCACAAAAGAAGCAAAACTGCAGGTGGAACTGTCCGCTTTAAAATATGAACTGCCCCGTATCAAAGGCAGTTATGATCATTTGTCCAGATTGGGCGGCGGGATCGGCACCAGAGGTCCCGGGGAATCCAAGCTGGCGCAGAAGCGGGATTATTTCAAAGAAATGATCTCCCGATTGGAAGACGAGATCGAAAAAGTGAAAAAAAACAGAGATACCCAGCGAAAAGAACGGCAGCGTTCCGGTCTTCCCATTCTTTCTTTGGCAGGCTATACCAATGCGGGAAAGACTACCCTTTTTAATCTTTTAACGGAAGAGACCGCTTACGCGGACGATAGATTGTTTGCCACTTTGGACCCTTTGGTGCGCAATACGGAGATCAACGGGCAACCCTTTTTGATGATCGACACCGTAGGCTTCATTCGGCAGATACCGACCCAGCTCATCGCTTCTTTCCGCGCGACCATCGAAGAGATCAACAATTCCGCTTTGATCCTGCATGTGCTGGACATCAGCGATCCCAACTATGAAGACCAGTTCCATTCCGTAAATCAGGTGTTAAAAAAAGTTTTGACTTCTCCTGTGCCCGTTTTATACGTGTATAACAAAGCGGATCTGCTGTCTGAAGAACAACGGAAAGAATTGGAATTAATCCTGCCGAAAGGAATCTTCCTTTCCGCAAAAGCCAAAGAAAATATCGATGTCCTAAAAGATCGCATCTTGGAAGCCTATGAAGCGTCTTTGGTCTCCTTTTCTTTTGTGATCCCCTATCCCAAAGGAAATTTGCTGTCACTGCTCATAACCAACAGTATCTTGACTCGTTTGGATTATCTGGAAAAAGGCACTTTGGTGGAAGGAAAAACCACGATGGAGTTATATGAACAAGTTTTGGCCAGGTTAAAATAAAAAGGATATCTCATCGTAAAACACAGCTTTTGAAAATAAAAACTGCCGGTTACCCGGCAGTTTTTTGTGTCTTCTTCCTTTTTCCCTTTTCCCATAGGGAAACCATGCGAATATTTCTGCTTTTCTTTTTCAGTTTTTCCCTTTTCTTCTTCGCTTTTATTCACGTTTCGTTTATCTTTTAATATTTTTCTTCTTTTTGTTTATTTTACAGCACAAAATGCAAAATCAAAAGCACCAAAAATCCCGGTATTCCCAAAAACCCGACTGTCAAGGCTGTTACCAAATTGACCCCCAAGGAAACGCCGAATCCCTGCCCGATAAAATTAAACAGGATCAAAAACACCCCGCCTAAGATCCCGTTGATCAAAATTTTTCTGAGTCTGTCGATGGGTGCCAAAAGCAATTTGCCCAAAAGAAAAAGAAGGATCAAACTCACGATATAAGCTAATATATGAATGGCTGTCACTTGCTGCACGGCATAACCCCCTGTAATCCAAGTTTGCTTTTGTACAAGTATATGAAAGGCCGCAGGATTTATACCAAATCCTCTTGATTTTACTGCGCGGAAGAATATTTTTCTTTTGCCATCTTCAAAAGATGCAGATATTTTTGATTGGCCGCCTGTTCCAAATAAATGGCATGGTCGATCAGATCCGGGTCTGTCGCGTTTTCAAAGCATCTTTGCGCGACTTCCCGTTCTTTCAGCGCTTTTTGGATCAAAATATCCAATTCTTCCTCTTTTGGTGCCTCTGTTCTTTTTGCGGTACCGTTGACTACATAGTTGATCAACTGTTTCAAAGCCTGCCCCATGGTTTTTCCTCCTTTTGTTCTCTTATGGATAGGATTGCCAAATCGCTCAAAATAATACATATCCTCTTTTGTTTCCTAAATATATGCAAGTCCTATCCCGATTATGAACGGGAAAATCATCTGTCCTTTGATAAACGCTTTCAAAAAGAGCCTTTTAACACTTGGCTGACCAAACTTTTTAACACAAAAAAACGGCAGACGTTTTTGTCTGCCGCTATGGTTCTTTGTATCGTTTTTTTAATCCACCGCATCGGAAGCCCGCATGGCAAGGATCGTTCTTTGGATCAGATCTTCCAAGGTCCATCCCAGCATGTCCGCGCCCCGCGCGATCACTTCTCTGGAGCACCCTGCCGCGAAGTTTGCCGTTTTGTATTTCTTTTTCACGGATTTCACTTCCAGATCCGATACGCTTTTGGAAGGGCGCATCAAGGCGACCGCCCCGATCAGACCCGTCAATTCATCCACCGCATACAAAACCTTTTCCATTTCATGCTCCGGTTTGATATCCACTGTCAAAGCATATCCATGGCTGGCTGTGGCGCGGATGATCTTTTCGTCGATCCCTTTTTCTCTCATGATCTCCTGCCCTTTGATACAGTGTTCTTCCGGGTATTGCTCAAAATCCAGATCATGCAAAAGCCCTACGATCCCCCAAAAATCTTCTTCTTCGCCATATCCCAGTTCTTTTGCAAAATAGCGCATGACATCTTCTACGATCAAAGCATGTTTGATATGAAAAGATTCCTTATTATATTCCGTTAACAGCTGATACGCTTCTTCTCTTGATAATTGCACGATATTCTCTCCTTCTTTCAAATAAACCGCTTCTCTATCCTCTTTGCGCGTTCTGTTTTCCCCTTTTTATAGGAAAAACCCCTCATGATTTTTGATTTTTGAGCCTTTTGTCCGTTTTGACCGCCAGCCTTGTTCCCACTGTCTGGAAGACCTGTACCAGCAGGATCAATAGAATCACCGCTCCGACCATGATCATGTATTTATAGCGGTAATACCCGTAATTGATGGCGATCTTCCCCAAACCGCC
>JAEEYS010000191.1 GCA_016288255.1 Bacillota bacterium | reverse complement strand
GATCACCGTCTCCGGTGAAATCTTTCTGCTGGCTTTTGAGTAAGATTCAAAGCTGTCCATCATCACCCTTAAAGAAGCTTCCAGCACCGGCGTCCGCTCCGGTTCTTCGTCATTTTTGATATCCACGTCAGCCAGGATCAGCCCGTCTTCTTCTTCGGTATAGCTGTCGATCCTTCCTCTGACAAGGCCTTCCACCAAGACCCGAATGCTTTTATCCGGCAGCTTCAAAACTTGCTTTACTTTTACTACGGTTCCTGCCCGGTACAGATCTTCCATACCCGGATCTTCTACCTGCGCGTCTTTCTGCGTCACCAAAAAAAGCAGTTCATCATGATCCATTGCATATTCTAAAGCCAAGATGGATTTATCTCTTCCTACGTCAAAATGCAAAACCATATGAGGATAAACCAAAAGTCCTCTTAAAGGAAGAAGCGGAAAAGTGGAAATACCGTTATGTATCATTTGTTCTTTTTCCATTGCTTCCATATCTTTCATATCCATAACCCCCTTGGTAATCAACTTCATCTACTACTTGGAACACTATTATATCATACCCTTCTCCGATTTTCAGCGAAAAGAGCCCTTCTATTCCATTTTCGGTTTTATTTATAACGTCTTTTATCATTTTACCTGAAAACAAAGGTTTGTCAAATGGATTCTATTTCCTGTTGAAAATAGATGACCCTGCCCTGTCTGATCCCGATCATACCGTTTCTTTTTTGCCTGAAACAGATCAAAGCTACAAACGCCTGCCCGCAAAGAAAAGTCATCTCTCTGAAAAATGCCGTGACAATCCCTACCTGATATTATATAATTTTTAAAAAGAAAAACAGGAGAAGTCTCATGTCATTTTGGACCTTTATGCTTTTGTTCGATCTGCTGATCCCCGTTACCATGATCGTTTTTGGAAAAATATTTATGAAAAATCCGCCGAAAAGGATCAATTCCGTTTATGGCTACAGAACAGCCATGTCACGCAAAAATAAGGAAACATGGCAGTTCGCGCACACCTACTGCGGCAGGCTCTGGGTAAGCCTCGGCCTTGTTTTGTTGGTTTTGTCCGCAGCCGCATGTCTTTTCCTGCTTGGAAAAGACGTCGATACCATCGGATACGGCGGCGGGATCATTTGTTTCGTGCAAATGGCCGTCATGATCTCCTCCATCTTTTTTGTGGAAAAAGCATTGAACCGCGCATTTGACCAAAATGGCAGAAGAAAAGAATAAATCTATCTTTTCAAATGACCTGCTGTTTCAACCGCTGATTTTTTTAAACGTCTGTTCACGCAAACACCTGCGTATTTGGCATTTCAAGCCACAAGGGTAATTTCCAAAAACCCACAAATAAAATCGACCTGTTTGATTTTTTGTATGTATTGCGTACAATATAAGCAGGTAGTAATACCTACTAAGGCTTGGCGCCGGCCCCATATTGGCTAGCGACAAGCCTTTTTTGTCCATTTGAAGATTTTCACTATAAAAAAATCGGATTTTTAAAGTAAAGCCACTTTAAAAATCCGATTTATTTTACTGTCTGTTTAAGCAGACGCCTTCTTGGAATCTCTTACCAAGATGGGCGGCTGTTCCTGTTTTATCACCTCTTTGGTGATAATGCATTTCACGATATCTTTTGCTGTGGGAATCTCATACAGCACGTCCAGCATGATATTTTCCATGATCGCCCTCAATCCTCTCGCGCCGGTCTTTCTGTCTATAGCCTCTTTGGCAATGGTCTTTAATGCGTCATCTGTAAATTCCAATTCCACATCATCCATTTCAAAGAGCTTCTTATACTGTTTTACCTGCGCATTTTTCGGTTCTTTCAAAACGCGGATCAGATCCTCTTCCGATAATTCATCCAAAGTCACAATGATCGGGACTCTGCCGATAAATTCGGGGATCAGGCCGAATTTCAAAAGGTCTTCCGGCAAGATCTTGGATAAGGTTTCTCCTACGGATTTGTTTTCCACTTTATTGATGTTGGATTGGAATCCGATGGAATTTTTGCCGATCCTTCTTTCGATGATCTTTTCCACGCCGCCGAAAGCGCCGCCGCAGATAAACAGGATATTGGTGGTATCGAACTGGATGAATTCCTGATGGGGATGCTTTCTTCCTCCTTGCGGGGGCACATTGGCAACCGTGCCTTCCAAGATCTTTAACAGCGCCTGCTGCACGCCTTCACCGGAAACGTCTCTTGTAATAGAAGGATTTTCCGATTTTTTTGCGATCTTATCCACTTCATCGATATAAATGATCCCTTTTTCTGCCCGTTCCACATCATAATCCGCCGCCTGGATCAATTTCAAAAGAATGTTTTCCACATCTTCCCCTACATAGCCCGCTTCCGTCAAAGAAGTGGCGTCTGCGATGGCAAAAGGCACATTCAGTATCTTTGCCAGTGTCTGCGCCAGCAGCGTTTTCCCGGAACCGGTAGGGCCAAGCATCACAATGTTGCTTTTCTGCAGTTCCACATCGTCATTTTTCTTATCCGATTTTTTATAGACCCGTTTGTAATGGTTATATACCGCTACAGCCAAAGATTTTTTGGAACGATCCTGTCCAACCACATAATCATCCAAAGCCGCTTTGATCTCTTTCGGCGTGGGGAGCGTTCCCACTTCCACTTCTTCCAGCTCCAGCATTTCTTCTTCCAAGATCTCTTTGCAAAGCTCGATACACTCATTGCAAATATACACGCCCGGGCCGGCGACCAGCTTTTTGACTTCATTTTGGGTCTTGCCGCAAAAGGAGCATTCTAATTTGATTTTATCGTCATACTCTCTTGTCATGTCATCACCCCTAACTACCGATGAGCGATTACTTTATCTACGATCCCATATCTTACAGCTTCTTCTGCCGTCATGAAATGATCCCTTTCCGTATCCGCTTCGATCACATCCAAAGGTTGACCTGTTCTTTCTGCCAAAATTTCATTCATGTGTTTTTTGGTTTCGATGATACGTTTCGCATGGATAGCAATATCCGTTGCCTGTCCCTGCGCACCGCCCAAAGGCTGATGGATCATGATTTCACTGTTTGGAAGGGCAAACCGTTTTCCTTTTTGTCCCGCTGCCAGTAAAAACGCGCCCATGCTTGCTGCCATCCCGATACAAATGGTCGACACATCCGGTTTTACATACTGCATGGTGTCATAGATCGCCATCCCTGCGGTGATGCTGCCTCCCGGACTGTTGATGTATAAGCTTATTTCTTTATCGGGGTCTTCCGATTCCAAAAAGAGTAGCTGTGCTACGACTAAGCTTGCGATATTATCATCAATCGCGTCGCTTAAAAATATGATTCGATCTTTCAACAATCTGGAGTAAATATCATAGGATCTTTCTCCGCGGCTGCTCTGTTCCACTACCATAGGAATAAGTGCCATAGTATCTCCTCCTTCATTTTCCATTTCTATTATACTATTCTTCTTCTGTATTATTATCTACAATAAACTGAATGGTCTTGTCCCAAAGTAAGTTTTGTCTTAAATTATCTCTCAGACTGCCGTTATACAGTTTTTCCACTTCCGCGATATCTCTTTCATAGGCTTCCGCGATCTTTTTCAGTTCGGTCTGCATTTCTTCTTCTGTGACTTCGATATTTTCAGTTTTGCCAATTTGTTCTACGGTTAAACGTGTTTTGATATTTTTCCTTGCTTCTTCTTTGAAGTTTTCCATCATTTCTTCTTTGGATGTTTTGTTGAATCTGAAATATTGTTCCAGTTCCAAGCCTCTGTATTTCAAGCTTTGTTCAAAATCTTTGAACATAGCATCCGCTTCCAGTTCTACCATGGAATCCGGCAGTTCGACTTCGGCGTTGTCCACTACCATCTGCACCAAATTATCTTTGGTTTCTCTTTCGCCTTTTGACCGATTTGCTTCTTCCAGTTCTTTGCGGATACTGTCTTTGTATTCTTCTACCGTATTCAAATCGGTAGTAACTTCCTGTACAAACTCATCGTCCACTTCCGGCAATTCTTTTTCTTTGACTTCTTTCAAATGAACTTTGAAAGTTGCTTCTTTCCCTGCCAGATCTTCGTTGATATAATCTTCCGGGAAGGTCACGACAACGTCTTTATCTTCTTCTTTGCTCATTCCGACGACCTGTTCTTCAAAGCCCGGGATCAGCTGACCGGAACCCAGTTCCAGATCAAAGTCTTCCGCTTTGCCGTTTTGAAAAGCTTTCCCGTCGATGAAACCTTCAAAGTCGATCAAAACGATATCTCCGTTTTGCGCCGGTCTGTCTGCTGTCAGGATACGAGCGCTTTGTTCTCTTACCATTTCGATCCGTTCATCCACTTCTTTTTCGTCCAATTCATATGTTACCTTTTTGACAGTAAGTCCTTTATAATCCCCCAGGACCACTTCCGGTTTCACGTCTACTGTGGCGGTAAATACAAAATCTTTTCCTTTTTCCAGTTCTACAATATCAAATTCCGGCTGCGCTACCGGTTCCAGCTGATTTTCTTCCACTGCTTTATCATAATATTCCGGCACTAAAAAGTTTACGGCGTCTTCATATAATACTTCCACACCATAAGCCGTTT
>JAEEYS010000008.1 GCA_016288255.1 Bacillota bacterium | reverse complement strand
CGTCATCGTAAACAATGACTGAATGTAGGAGGATAATGGAATGTCAGTGACAAGCGTGAGCGGTGAAACATTAAAACAAATGTTTCTTTCCGGTTCAAATAATTTGACGAAGAATAAGAAAGCAGTAAATGATTTGAATGTATTTCCCGTGCCGGACGGCGATACGGGTACCAATATGTCCATGACGGTAGAATCTGCGATCCAGCAGGTGGCAAAAGTAACAGACGGCAGCATAGACGCCATTGTGGAAGCTTTGGCGCTGGGCTCCTTGATGGGAGCAAGAGGGAATTCCGGCGTGATCTTGTCCCAGCTTTTCAGAGGGTTTGCCAAAGCGTTGAAAGGAAAAACAGAGATCACGATACCGGATTTTGCGGAAGCGCTGTCTTCCGGTGTCACGGTAGCGTATAAAGCTGTTATGAAACCGGTGGAAGGGACTATATTGACCGTATCCAGAATGGCTGCGGAAAAAGCGATGGAAATCAAAGATACGACAGCGGATATGGCGGAATTTTTGGAAATCGTGATAGAAGCCGCAAAAGAAGCTTTGGATAAAACGCCTGAACTGCTCAGCGTATTAAAGCAAGCCGGTGTGGTAGACGCAGGGGGAAAAGGATTCATCTATATCTTAGAAGGCGCTTATTTACAAGTGATCGGACAGCCGGTAGGCTCCGTAAAAGAAACGGAAGGTCCGGCGCAAGAAAAAGCAAAAAGCTATCAAAGCAGTTTTCAGACAGAAGATATCACTTACGGCTACTGCACAGAAGTATTGTTGGAAAACAAAACAGGTTCCGTGGAAGCGATCCAAAAGAAATTCAAAGATCTGGGAGATTCCATGATCGTGGTTGGCGCAGGGGATATCATTAAAATACATATCCACACCAACAGACCGGATATTGTTTTAAAAACCTGTTTGGAATACGGTGATCTGCAAAAAATCAAGATCGACAATATGCGGGAACAGCACAAGGAGATTTTGGGATTAAGAGAAGCGGAAGCGGCAAAAGAACCGGAAACAAAAGAAGATGATCCGGAAGACCCGAAAGAAGAAAAAGAGATCGGGATCTTGGCGGTATGCTCCGGAGACGGTATCGAAGAAATTTTTAGGAGCCTGGGCGTGGATTATGTGGTAAAAGGCGGACAGACCATGAATCCTTCCACAGAAGATCTGGCAAAAGGCGTGGAAAAGATTTGCGCCAAGAACGTCATTATTTTGCCGAATAACGGCAACATCATCTTAGCGGCGGAACAAACCAAAGAAGTATCGGATAAGCATGTTGAAGTCATCCCTTCCAAAACCGTTCCGCAGGGAATTACGGCTGTGATGAACTTTTTACCTGACATGAAATTAGAAGACTTGATAGAAAATATGAAAGAGTCTTTGTCTACGGTAAAAAGCGGGCAGCTGACCTACGCTGTAAGAGATTCCAAAATCGATGGAGTGGATGTTTCCGAAGGCGATGTGATCGGTCTTTTTGACGGCAAGCTGGTATGCTCCGGAAAAGATTTGTCCGAAGTGACTTTGTCCTTGTTAGAAAATATGATAGATGAAGATTCCTGCATGATCTCCGTCTTTTATGGAGATGATGTAACGGAAGAACAGGCGGACGCGGATAAGAAAATGGTGGAAGAAACCTATCCGGATGTGGATGTGGAATTCCATTGGGGCGGACAGCCGGTATATCGCTATTTAATTTCAGTAGAATAGGTGACGCTGTGAGAAATTTAAATGAGATCCCTTTGACGGAAGTAAAGGGGATCGGTGAAAAAAAAGCGGAAATTTTTAAAAAATTAAATATACAAACAGTAGAAGACTTGTTTCTTCATATTCCCAGAGAATATGAAGACAGGTCTTTTGTTGTTAAAATTGAAGATATCGCTCTTTTTAAAAGAAATACCATTCGAGGCAGAGTGAAACGAGTCACGGAATTGAGACCAAAGCCCAAAATGCTGATCACGAAAGCTTTGTTTTCCGACGAAACGGGCAGCATCATGCTGATTTGGTATAACCAGCCTTATATGAAAAATAATTTTCGAGATCTCAGTAAAGAATATCTGGTATCGGGGCCGGTATCCTTTTCTTATGGCGAACTTAAGATCGAAAATCCGGAGATGGAGCCCTGCGGCAAAGAAATGGTCAGCGCGGGGATCATTGCGCCTATTTATGATCTGACAAAAGGATTGACGCAAAAAAGCCTGAGGAAAACGATGCATGACGCCATCAAAGAATATCAAGAAGATCTGGAAAACTTTATACCGGAAGAATTGATACAAAAGTATCAATTGTACGACAAGAAAAAAGCGATCCGGGAGATTCATTTTCCCGAAAAACAGGACAATGCCGTTGTGGCCAGAGAGACATTGATTTTTGAGGAATTGCTTTTGTTTCAGATCAGTATCTATCTTTTGCGGGAAAACATCCAAAAGAGAGATGGGATCTTGTTCCATGCCGTTCCCGAAGAGGAAATTTTTTTGGGGAACCTTCCTTTTGCGCTGACAGACAGCCAAAAACGCGTGCTGCAGGAGATCAAAGAAGATCTGTATTCGGAGAAACGGATGAATCGGCTTTTGCAGGGGGATGTGGGGTCCGGCAAGACCGTGATCGCTATGATTCTTCTTTTGATTTGCGCCAAAAACGGATATCAGGGCGCTCTGATGGCACCTACGGAAATCTTGGCAAAACAGCATTATGACAACTTTATCAAGTATTTGGACGGGTTTTCTCTTGAGATCCGCCTTTTGGTCGGCAGTATGAGTGCAAAAGAAAAAAATGAGGTCAAAAAAGGACTTTTGGACGGCTCTGTGGATTTGGTCATCGGGACCCATGCTTTGATACAAAATGACGTGGAAATGAAAGCCTGTGGACTTGTTGTGACGGATGAACAGCATCGGTTCGGCGTTTTTCAGCGATATCGCTTGAGCAGCAAGGAATCAAAGCCGGATATTTTGGTCATGTCGGCTACGCCCATTCCCAGAACGTTGGCGCTTACCATGTACGGTGATCTGGATATTTCCACCATAGACACGCTGCCGCCGGGAAGACAGACTATCGATACGTATTTGGTTTCCCGAAATCAGATCGACAGAGTATTTCGGTTTATTGAAAAAAATGTTGCGCTGGGAAGACAGGCTTATTTGGTCTGCCCTTTGATTTTGGATTCTGAAAATTTAGAGAATGTGATCTCGGTAGAAACATTGCTTCAGGAAGTAAAAAGAGCCTTTCGCAATTATCAAGTGGGCTTTTTACACGGCAAAATGAAAGCAGACGAAAAAAATCAGATTATGGAAGCTTTTCAGCAAAACAAGATACAGATATTGCTTTCCACAACGGTGATCGAAGTGGGGATCGACGTACCCAATGCTACGGTTATGGCGGTATTCAACGCGGAACGGTTCGGTTTGGCGCAGCTCCATCAGTTAAGGGGCAGAGTGGGACGCGGCAGTCATAAATCCGCTTGTATCTTGGTGGAAGGTTCCGGCAATCAAGACAGCGTAGAAAGGCTTAAGATTTTGACCATGACCAACAATGGTTTGAAAGTGGCGGAAATGGATTTAGAAAGACGGGGACCGGGCGAGTTTTTAGGCCATAGACAGCATGGACTCATGGAATTTAAAGTGGCGGATATGATGAAAAATACGGATTTTTTGATTTCCACCAGAAAAGAAGCGGAATATATCTTAAAAGAAGACCCGCCATTAAAAAAACCGAAATATAAAAAGATGAAAGAATATGTATTTCGGAAATATCGGCAAATGCTGGGAAAAGAATTGCTGAGTTAAAATAAGAACTAGTATTTTTTTCTAATCATGGATAATTCTTTACGGAATAGAATCCTCCTTTTGGCTCATAATAGGACTGTAACCAACAAGGAGGTGAAAAAAATGACAAGTTCTAAAAGTTCTAACAGATTAGTAGTACCAGGCGCAAAAAAAGGGATGGAAACCTTCAGAAACGAAGTCGCTTCTGAATTGGGGATCCAAATTCCGCAAGATGGAGATATGGGTAATTTAACATCCAGACAAAACGGATCTATCGGCGGTTATATGGTAAAGAAAATGATCGCTTCTGTAGAAGATCAAATCAAAAACGGTCAAATGCCAAGCATCAGCAGTAGCAGCAGATCATCTTCTTCTTACTAAAGATCGTAATTTCTTACAATTGAAATACATGCAAAACCATTTATGATAGGAATATGATAAATGGTTTTGTTATGTACGGGAAGATATGTCATCCCAAAATAAAAAACAATACAAACCCATCCGATAAAGCATGGCTTGTATTGTTTTTCAATAGAAAAGAAAAAGGGGCCCAAGGGCCAAAAAAGAGGAGAAATCTGAGGAAAATGCATCATCCATTCTTTTCCTCAATAGCACTTCCACGCTATTACTATTCAATATATCCAAATCAAAGAATTTTATACATAATTGGGTTTGTTTTCAATCCGCTCTGCAAAAAGAAAGCTTTTTGTGATAAAAAAGAGGGAAACCGAAAGAAGAGAGGGATATGTATTGGAAATTTATTCAATCTATGATAAAATAATACACTAGGTGAAGTCTATGCGTGTGATTGCCGGAAAGTATCGTGGATTAAAACTGAAGACCATAGAAAATGAAGAGATCCGTCCGACGTTAGACCGAGTAAAAGAATCCGTGTTCAATATGATCATGAATGACGCGAAAACGGTATCGGAAGGAAGTTTTTTGGATCTGTTTGCCGGCAGCGGCAGTATCGGTATCGAAGCGGTGAGCCGGGGCTTTTCTTCTGTTTGTATGGTAGAAAAAAAGAAAGAACATATCAAAATCATAAAAGAGAACACCAAAAGATTGGAGCAGGGCTCTTTTCAGCTTTATCAGGAAGACTATAAAACTGCTTTGAGGCGGTTTTATGAAGAAAAAGCTTTATTTGATGTGATCTATTTGGATCCGCCTTTTCACCGAGGGCTGATGAAAGAAGCTTTTCTTCTTTTGAAGCAGTATCCGGTATATCATGAGAACAGTTTGATCCTCTTTGAACATCCGATCGACGAAGACTTTATTTCAGATGAAATGAAACCGGCTGTTTTTAAACAAAAAAAATACGGAAAAATAATGATAACGATATTTAGGGGGATAAATGAATAATGGTAACTGCAGTCTATCCGGGCAGTTTTGATCCGGTAACCAACGGTCATTTTGATATCATCAAACGGGCCGCAAAAAAATTTGATAAGCTTTATGTACTGGTTTCGATCAACCGAAAAAAAGCACCGATGTTTACGGTAGAAGAACGGGTTGCTATGATCAAAGAATTGACCAAAGACATGGATAATGTGGTGGTAGATTCTTCCGAAGGACTTTTGATGAACTATGCGGAAGAAAACAATATCGGCATTGTGGTAAAAGGACTTCGTGCAGTATCGGATTTTGAATATGAATTTCAGATGGCGTTGATGAACAAAACCATCAATCCCAATATTGAAACCATGTTTATGATGACAAACGGGAAATACCAATATCTAAGCTCCAGTATCATCAAAGAAGCCGCTTATTTTGACGCGCCCATCCATGGATTGGTGCCGGATTTTGTGGAGGAGCAGGTCATCCATAAAATAAAACAGCAAAAAGGAAGAGAATAAACGTTTTTATCATCTTTTGTAATAAAGAGCAAAATAGCGGAGTCCGCTTTGTTCAGCGAAAAAAATGTTTTTCTTTTGCGGGGAAAGGTCTTAAGTAAAATCGAATCAAGGCGATGAGGATACCAAGGGACAGCAAAAGGAAAATAAGCAGAGTGAAGAGTACAAAAGAAAACCCAAAGACCTTAAGGGGCGAAAAAAGGATAGGCGCCGCCAAAACGGAAAAGACGGGAGCCATTGCATCAACAGGCAAAGGAAAAAGACCAAAGGAGAATGCGGCTCCGGTATACAAAGCAGCTAAAATCGACTGTAGGATCCTGCAAAAAAAGTAGGGCTT
>JAEEYS010000190.1 GCA_016288255.1 Bacillota bacterium | reverse complement strand
GCAAAAGCAGTGAAAATCCAAACAGTTATATCAGTTTATTGGATGATCCGAAGACTATTTTGAAAAAATGCAATAAATCCGTCACAGACAGCGACAGCGAGATCCGATTTGACGTGGAACAAAAACCCGGTGTCAGCAATCTGCTGTCCATTCTTTCCGCTTGCACCGATACTCCTATCGAAGATCTGGAAAAAGAACTTGCCGGCGAAGGCTATGGCACCTTGAAACGCAAAGTAGCGGAAAGCGTGACAGAAACCTTGGAACCCATCCAAAAACGGTATCAGGAAATTCGAAATTCCGATGAACTGATCGATATCTTAAAAGAAGGTTCCAAAAAGGCAAACGAATATGCCAACAGTGTTTTGCTCAGAGCCCAGAAAGCGCTGGGACTTCGCTAAGCATCTCACCGGTTTGATTTGTAAGGCAGGCAGAGTGAGTTTTTCCCTGCTTTGCTCCCGATCAAAGCGGGTTTGCATCGATTTTTCATTTTAAAGCATAGCTTTTATGCTTTATCATTTATTTATAAAGATTAACTATAATAAACCGGGACTCCCCGGCCTGATAAAGGAGAGAGAAAATTGATCAAAGTAGCATTAAACGGTTTTGGTAGAATTGGAAAACATGTAGTAAAATTGATCTTGGAAGACAAAGATTGCGGTATTGAAATCGTAGCGATCAACAGCCCTTCCGGTGCAAAAAGCCATGCCCCCTTGTTTGAATACGATTCCATTTATGGAAAATATCCGGGCACAGTGGAAGCAACAGATGATAGTTTGATCATCAATGGTAAAGTGATTCCTTTCTTAAGAGAATCCGATCCGAACAACTTAAACTGGAAAGAAATCGGTGCTGACATCATCATCGACGCTTCTGGTAAATTCACAGGCAGAGAAGCCGCTGAAGTGCATTTAAAACAAGGCGCTAAAAAAGTTTTGATCACCGCACCCGGAAAAGGTGTCGACGCGACCATCGTTATCGGTGTAAATGACGAAATCTATAACCCGGCAGAACATAATATCATTTCTGTCGCTTCTTGCACTACCAACTGTCTGGCTCCCGTTGTAAAAGTATTGAACGACAAAGTAGGCATCATCAGCGGTTCCATGACCACGATCCACGCTTATACAGGGGACCAAAGATTGGTTGACAAACCACACAAAGATTTAAGAAGAGCAAGAGCTGCCGCTTTATCCATTATCCCGACCACTACCGGCGCCGCAAAAGCATTGGGCGAAGTTATTCCGGAAATGAAAGGTAAAATGGACGGCTGCGCTTTCAGAGTTCCAACTCCTACCGTTTCTTTGGTAGACTTGGTTGCTGAAGTAAAAAGAGATGTTACCGTAGAAGAAATCAATCAATATTTCGCAGAATACGCAGCAGGAGAAATGAAAGGCGTTTTAGGCGTATCTCCGCTTCCGCTCGTATCTGTAGACTACACCAAAGACAGCCGTTCTTCCATCGTAGATACTTTATCTACCATGGTCATCCAAGACAGACTGGTAAAAGTTTGCTCCTGGTATGATAATGAATACGGCTATTCCAACAGAGTTGTCGACGTTATCAAAATGGTAGGAAAAGACCTATAAAATCTATATTGAAATAAAAAACCTTCCGGGCGCTCCGGAAGGTTTTTTTATCAGATACAAAGACTTGCGCTTCTTATATTTACTAAACTTCATCGTCCCTTATATCTTGGATCTGTAACTCTTTTTTGATCAGTTCTTTATATTTTTTGGTTGGTCTTACACCGTATAGTAACTCGCTGAACCTGTTCTTCGGTATTTCCAGCCTATTACAAAAATCCGTTTGACTCATCTGCTGATCCAATAATTTCTTTTTCACAATCAAGCCCAATTCTGTTAGTTCATTTTTATTTCTTTTCAACATTGTACCAACCTTTCAAATGATTTTTATTTTCCACATTATGCTACAGACAAGTGAAAAAAAATCTGCTATACTATAAATACCAAGTGGAAATAATTCCATTCGTTTATTTTTATTCTGGTTAGTGTTAAGACGCAAGTCGTATCTGATGATCAGGCCGTATCTTCCTGCAGGACATCCCACGAAATTGGTATTTTTTATTTTTATTATAATACTACGATTATATGATGTCAATAATTATTGCGCTGTTTCTTCCTATTATTGTGTGAAAGGGTGTTGTTATGAATCAAGGTTTCGGATTGAGATTAAAAAAATCTATTAAAAAAGCTGGCTATACCCAGAAAGAAGTAGTAGAAAAATTGAATCTATCTAAAAATTCTATTACCAACTATGTGAACGGACGTATTCCCAAAGCTGAAATTTTACAGGACCTGGCCAATATTTGCAATGTCAGTATGGAATGGCTCCTTACGGGAGAAGAAACCGGGATCTACCCGCGTTCCAAAATAAAACAGTTCTCCCCTGCTGAAAACGGGTCTTCCGGCTCTGCCGTAAGAGAAACAGAGGCGGATTTTATCCAAAATTCAAAAGATGATGTGATCCGTCATATTATGGAGGAATATACCCTGCGGGCAGAAAGTGAAAAACGCGATATCAGATCCTATGCAGTATATCAATATATCAAATATATCAATACCCTGGCAGAAGATGAGCTGCTTTCTCTGCTTCCTTTTGAAGCATTAAATGACATTCTCGCATTTACAAAAATAATAAACAACAATAAAGACAACGCATAATATTTTTATCAACTAATAAAATAAAAAAGATTTTGGAATCTTCCAAAATCTTTTTTTATTCTCTTAAATCTTATAAAATGTATTGGTGTCAATCGCATAAATATAAGATTCCTTGACCTTTTTTTTGGTCAGCGCCTCCAATGCTTTTTCATACATTTTGATTTGCGCCCGATATTCCTCTTTTACCTTTCTGCCTTTCAGCACATAGCCGCTTTTATAGTCTAGCAGCACATAAGCTCCCTCTTCCTCAAAATAGCAGTCAATGATCCCTTGTACCAAAAAATATTCTTCTTTGGGGCAGATGATTTCGGGAAACACTTCACAAACAGGCAGCTTTAAATTAAAGCCGGCTTCCCGGTAGACTTTTTTTGCCTGTATCATCCGTTTTCCTATGGTGCTTTGATAAAAAGAAAGCAAATTCGGAACATATCTTTTTAAGATCTCTTCTTCCATCAAAGGAGTCAAAAGTTCCTTTTCCGTCATTTCTCTGATCTGTTTTTTGATCTCTTCTTCCTCTTCCACTCTGTTAAAATCCATAAATTGCAGGGCCCTGTGCAAAACCGTTCCCATCTCCGCATGGAACAGACCCAGCTTGTCTGTCATAAACTTCGGCCGCTCTGTAATGGTTTCCTGATTCATCAAAATAAAGCGATTTTGGTCATTTTTTATCCGCTTCAATCCGGTCACCGATACCTTGGAAGGAATATTGGCCGCATCCGGGTAAGGGTAATCTTTTGCTAATGTTTGCACCTCTTTCGGACACTCTTCCTCAAAAGAGATCTGTTTTAGTTTTATCTCGATGGCAGCATAAAATTGCTCTTCTGCCATTCTTGTTTCTTCCGATCCTTCCCGACGATCTTCATAATAATTTTTTATTTCTACTTTTGCGTGACTTGTTTCATAAATCCCTTTTTCCCTGATTTTTCTTTTTGATTCCTGGAATACGGGAGGACAAATCAGGTCCAAATAACAAGAAGCGTTAAAAATTCTGTAATCACAAATCCTTTGGTTCCATTTTTTGAGTGATTTTTCCAGCTCTTTTACAGCGCCCGTGATCACAATTTTCGACTCGGCCCGTGTCATAGCAACATATAACAGGCGGAGCTCTTCCGCTATGTTTTCCAGACGAATCTGATACCGGATCGCTTTCTTGCCAATGCTGTCCCGTTTTACGCGCAGCTTATCGTTGATATATTCCGGCCCAAATCCCAGCCTTTTGTGAAGCAGCAGATTCCCTTTGGTGTCTGTCAGATTGAGCTTCTTTCCCGTTCCGCCCAAAAGAACGATAGGAAACTGCAGTCCTTTGCTTTTGTGGATGGTCATGATCCTGACCACATTGTCTTCTTCCGATAATTCTTTTGGGGATATCCCTTCCTGCCCGTTCTTTTCCGTATTTTCCAAATACCGAATAAAATGGAAAAGACCTTGCGTCGATGTGTTTTCAAACTCTGCTGCTTGATGCAATAAAAACAGCAAATTGGCCTGTCTTTTGCCGCCGTCTTGGAAAGCGCCCATAATGTCATAGTACCCCGTTTCCTCCATGAGCCGCCACAAAAAAGTTTCCAGCGCTTCATATCGGCTGATCTCCTGATACCGACTGATCTGTTCCAAAAAGTCCTGGCATTTTTCTTTTAAGAAACCTTCCGCATTCTCTGTATAGAAAAGCAAAGCATCATAAAAGGTCTTTCCTTCCCCCTCTTGCCGTATGGCCGCAAAATCCTCCGCCCGAAACTGAAACATAGGCGAGCGCATGACGCTTAAAAGCGGGATATCCTGTCGTCTGTTATCGATGATTTTCAATAAGTTCAAAAATATGCCGATCTCGATCGAAGACAAATAGCCGCCGCTTTTATCCGTAAATACGGGGATCGCTTCCTTTGCCAGCATCTTTTCCAAAACATCGCTGTAATCTTTTACGCTGCGCAGAAGGATCACAATGTCTCTATAAGTGACAGCGCGCCACATTTTTTCCTTTTCATCATAAATTTTTTCTCTCAGAAGCTCTTTGATCTTCGACACCATAAAAAAGGCTTCTTTTTCGATACCGCTTTGATATTCTTCTCCATTTTCTGCATCTGTTCCCGTTTCCAAAACACAAAGCTCCGTCTTCGGATGTTCCATCTCTATTTTTTCCCTGCCGGCCTTTAACATCGCGTCTTTTTCATAATCGATCCCGCTGACCCCCTCCGTCATCATCTCGGAAAAGATCAAATTGACAAAAGAGATCACATTTTTTCCGCTTCTAAAATTATGATTCAAGTTGATCTTTGTTTCCTTTGTCTTTTGTTCCAAAGGCGCGTAAGTATGGAATTTTTTCAGGAACAAAGAGGGTTCTGCCGAACGGAAGCTATAAATACTCTGTTTTACGTCTCCCACCATAAAAAGATTGTCATCTCTCTTGATTTTTTCTATAATGGCTTCCTGCAGTAAATTGGTGTCCTGATACTCATCCACAAAAATATATTGAAACTGCTCCTTATACTTCCGGCTTACCGCTTCCTCTTTCAACAACCGGTAAGCAAAGTGTTCCAGATCATTGAAATCCAAAACATTCTTTTCCAGTTTCTTGTTCTGATAGGCAACATAAAAGCCCTTTACCAAGCTGACTAAACTTGCGATCATCGGATATAAATAACGCAGATCTTCCCGACTTTTATGGACTTTCTTGTAATCAAAAGTCTGCTGGTATCCTTTAAAACTTTTTTTAATCGTATTTCTTATATCTTGTACTTCTTTTTTCAGATCCGGATTCACTTCTTTTCCGGCTCGGTTCAGACTTGGAAAAGAATATACAGTCACTTGGTCTAACAGGTCCTTTTCATCCTCTTCCAGCAAAAGCCTTTCCATAAAATCTTTTTCTTCTTCCAAAGTAGATAAATATTCTATAGGGCCTCCCGGTAAGTTGCACTTTTCGATCGCTTCTTCCAGCAGCGTCAAAAAAAGAGTCAGGTCTACTTTGCACTGCTTCGTCAAAGTTTTCATCCAAATGTGCTCTGCAAAATCTTGGTCGTCTTTTCCCTCCGTATCAAAATAACTTGCTTTTTCATCCAGCCATGCGTAAGGTTCCACCTGTCCCTGAATGGCTCCATAGATCCGCAGGATCATATCACCCAGACTTTTGTCTGTTTTATTGCCTCCGTAAGTGTCCGCCAAATCCAAAAAAGCGGCGTCTCCTTGGTCATAAGCGGTTTCCAGCACTTCTTCCAAGGCTTCTTCCCGCAAAATGCTCAATTCCCCTTCGTTTCCCATACGGAACAAAGGATCCAGGTTCAGCTTTTGGAAGTTCTGCCTGATCAAGCCCAGACAAAACGCATGGATCGTGGAGATATAGGACTGATTTAACAATGTAAGCTGCCGCCTTAAATAAGTTTCTTCTTTCATTTGTTCCGGAGAAAAAGGCGCTTCCTTTGTTTCTTCTTCGATCACCCGCAGCTTTTGATAAATCGCTTCTCTGATCCTGTTTCGCATTTCCATCGCCGCTCCGTTGGTAAACGTAACGATCAGCATCCGGTTTATTTCCACCCGATCCTTTAACATCAGCTCTAAGATCCTCTCTACCAAAACAGCGGTTTTACCGGAACCGGCAGAAGCGGAAACCAAAAGCCCAGTATGCCGTAAACGGATCGCATCAGATTGTTCTTTGGTCCATGTATTACTCATTTCGCTTCTCCTTTCCCTTTTCTTCCGCCATTTTCTGCAGCATTTCTTCTTTTCCCATCTCTTTTAAATCTTTATAGCAGGAAGTATCTTCAAACTGAAATTCAAACATGCAGACCTCTTTATAAAGACAATAATCGCACCCGGTCTTTCTGTTTTTTCGATAAGGCTCTATCCGTATATTTCCTTCATAAATATTTTGTCCCGATTCCACCAAAAGTTTCTTTGTATGCCGCATTATCATTTGGAATTCTTCTTCGGAAACCGCTTTGGATTTTTCGTCTACCTGCCCGTTTTTGATACTTACATCCATCACTTTCGATTTACCGGATTCCTTTAGATTTTTATCCAGCCGATACAAAATTTCTATGTCTTTTACCGCCAGCCCTTTCAGTTTCAATTTTTCTCGTATTTTTTCTTCTATTTGTTCTTTAAAATCCTCTTCGGACTCGATCACCGGATTGTCCAGTTTAAAATAAAAGATCCCGGCGGGCTTTGTTTTCTTTTTGGTCAGATTTTCTTTCCCCAAAGCGGCATTTAAATAGACGATCAACTGCATATCCAATCCGTAGTACAGATCGGAAAAATCCAATTCCTTCTGCCCTGACTTATAATCCGTCATTTTTAAATACAGCGTGTCCTCTTCTTCATAGGCATCTATCCTGTCGATGATCCCTTTGATGGCGATTTTTTCTCCGCTTTTTAACGTCACCGTCACAGGCGGGAACTTATCTCCTTTACCGAATTTGGCTTCAAAATCCAGCGGTTTAAAATCCCCTGCTCTTAACTGTTCCAAAAGAACCATGATACTCTTTGTGCCCAGCCTTACCAATTTTTTTGTCAGATAATAATTTCTCGGTGAGCTCAAAAACAACTCGCTTTTTTCTCTTTCCATCACTTCTTCGGCAATTTCTTCCACCAGTTTTTTTACTTCCTCTTCCGTCAAAAGCGCGTCATCTAACTTTTGCAAAGATACTTTTCGGAAAAACAGCTCCATGATCTTATGCAAAAACCGTCCCGCGTCCGCGCCTTGGATCGAATATTCTTTCCATTCTTCCGGCTGGATACCATAGCGTATGAAATGTCCGAAAGGACAGGAAATATAGGACTCCATCCGTGTAATAGAAGAGGTCAATTCTTTTCCGTATAAGGCTTTGCTTCTTTCGTTCCCCAAAAAGTTTTCCTGATTTTTATGATATAAAAACCGCAGCATAGCGCGTGTTTTCTCTTTGAATTCCTCGTCTTCCAAAAAATATTTTAAAACAAAAAGCCATTTTCCTTCCAAAGGCTCTCCTCTGCTGTAATCTTTGATCGCCTTGGTCAGGTTCTCAAAAGCAGGTTTTTTTTGCACCGCCTTCAATTCGAACCGATCTTCTCCCAATACACCGAAAGAAGCAGCAGCGGGAAACAGCTGTTTCAACCGGTCCACATAGATACTGGGGCGATAGGATTTTCCGCCCACATCCGATACAGGATAACTCACATATAAATGATTCGTTGCCTTTAACAGCATGAGATACAGATTCAACTGCTCCAATTTCAGGCGGTATTCCAAACCCATTTTCAAATCGATCCCGGCATCTTTCAGCGCTTCTTTTTCCGTATCCGTAAAAATTTCTTCGTCCGTGGTGATTTTCGGTACGGCCCCATCCGTAAACCCGATCAAAAACAGCACCTTGACTTCTTCTAATTTGGTACGGCTTAGATCCCCCACCATGACCTGATCTACAGTCGTAGGGATCATCCCCACTTCCGCCGCGGAGAAGCCGGCTTCCAGCACCTTTCTATACTCACTCAATTCCATTTCTTCTTCTCCGAAGATCTCTACGATCTGGTCAAAAGTCTTCATCACAATATTCCATATCTGCGCCATTTCATTGGCGATCTCCAGGTGTCCTTCTTCCCGCAGCTGATCGATCCATTTTTCCAGCTTCGCTCTGACGGAGATCTTTTCCAAAAAAAGATACAGCTGTTCCGTATACGCTCTGCCGTCATGGCTTTTCTCCATAGCTTCTTTGAACTCTTTTAAAGGCTCAATCACTTGTTTTCGGTACTCATTCAACAAAGGAAGATTGCCTTCTTCTCCCCTGGTAAACTCTTTTTTCCAGTGGTATCCCTTGATCCCATATCGAAAAGCATAATTTTCCAAAACTTCTGTCTCTTCTCTGGTCAAGGCGCCAAATCCGGTTTTTAAGTATTGAAAAACAGCTTCATAGGAGAAATTTTTTTGTATGATATCCAGCACGGAAAAAATCAATCTGATCACAGGACTTGTGGACACCTGTCGTTTGGCATCCAAAAAAACAGGGATCTCATATTCCGAAAAAATACGCCGTATGAGTTTCTCGTAAGATTCCATATTGCCCGCTACCACAGCCATTTCTCTCCATCTGAGTCCTCTTTCTTTCATGAACCAAACCATACGGGACGCTACCATTCTCACTTCCTCTTCCTCTTTTAAAGCAGGAAAAATCTTAAAATGTTTCGGTTCCTTTCGGTACGCTTTCGGCCGCGCCGTAAAAAATTCCTGTTCCAGATGGATCAGATCGTCTGGTTTTTTCCGATTCTGCCCTTTTTGATTTGCCTTTCGGTTCAAATCTACGGTATGTACCGGGACATGCGCCAGATAAGCCATGTTCTCCAGGTCGTTCAGATTTTCTTTTGGGATCAAAAACAACCCTTCTCTATCATATTTTTGATCCTGATCCAAAGTGACCGTAATATAAAAGTCTACCGCGTTTTTCATGAGCGCGTCGATCAACAGCTTCATTTGTTCCGTTAAAATATCGAATCCGTCCATGACGACCGCAGAACGGCGAATGAAATCGGCTTCGGAAATCATGTGGATCAATTCTTCAAAATAATCGTCACTGTCCAAATATTTTCCTTCCAGATATTGATCATATTCTTCATAGATCAAAGCGATATCCGTACATTTTTCTTTTAAGATGGGATCTTCCACGGTATCTGTGACAGATACCAACATGCGGGGCGTGATACAGTTCATTTTAAATTGAGAGATCGACGCCAGCATTTTTTCCAAAAATCCGTTTTCTTTGGAAGAGCGCTGATACACCGTTAAATCCTGCCGCAACTTCTTCATGCTCTGCCGCAAAGCCATATTTTTCCCTTCACCGTCGATCACGATCTTGGTCAGGCCTCCCACTTCCGAAAAAACACGATCCGCCAGCCTGGAAAAACTCAGCACATCTACTTTTAAAATACCGGGAGGCATTGATTCCACCAACCCCCGTTCCGCTTCCAGAGTAAACTGCTCCGGTACCAGATATAAAACGGAATCGATCTGATCGTTTTCGATCAGTTCTCTGACCTTTTCTTTTAGATATGCGGACTTGACGGCTTCGTTTTTACAAAGGATCGGATAAAGCGCCACAACAAACAACCTCCCATCTTCTCACAATTTGTATTATTATTTTGATTATACCATTTTCCTTTCGGTTGGAAGCATTATATTCTGACAAAAATAAAAAGAATCCCTTTTTACTTCATCGGCCGCGTTTTTTGTCATAAATAAAAATCTATATTTTTTATTTTGATAAAAGAAAATATCGCAAACCCTTCTTCTTTAAAAAAACAGCATAGCCATTTTATCATGACTATACTGTTTTATTTCGTATGGGAAAGCCCTCTCCCATCATCAAAAACCGTCCGCATGGTGGATCTCGGCATTTTCCCTTTCTATTCTATTTATAGCTTTCTCCCGCATTGATTGCAGTATGTATAATAGCCCTCATTGACTGTTCCGCAAAATCTGCATACCATGACCGGTGTTTCTTCCGACAAATTTTTTCCGCAGTTTCCGCAAAACAGCGCGTCCGCTTTGTTCTCAAAATGACAAGCTTGGCATATCTTACTGCTGTCTTCCCTGCTTAAGCCGCTATCTGCTTCTTTCTTCGGCGTCTCTTCTTCCTTATTTTCAGAGGAAAAATCCCCTTGATCGGATACTTCATCCGATCCTTCCGCTTCTTCTGGCTCCTTCCCGTAGATTTCTTCTTCCGGTACCGTCTCGCTCTTTTCCTCTTTGGGCTCATTTTGGATAAAAGCGTCCAGCGCTTCCATATCCGCATTGGGAAAATAAATATATTCTATGGTAAGATCGACCAGCCTCAGTCCTGCTTTTATAAACTTTGTATTGATCTTTCCCTTCGCTTCACGAGCCATTTCTTCCCGATAAGCATTGATATCCGTTGCGGAAACATTTTTTTCTCTCAGAAAGGATAAGATCTCCTGTTTGATCTCCCGTGCCATATCCCGCCGCAGCTCTGCACTCAAACGGATAAAATCAACGACTTCCTCTTCTTTGGGTATCAAAGGAAGGATACTGTTTAAAAACGAACGATAATTATCGATATAAACGTCAAACTCTCCAAAACTTCGCATCAAGAATTTGGTTTCGCCGTCGCCTTGGATAGATCCCTTTAAGCCCCAGTTCATACGCAGGGCGTCTTCCGTATTGATAAAATAAAGTTTTGCCCGAAAATCGCCCGTTTCCGGACCATACAGATCTTCATCGGAATGGAGCTGCGGTATCGTCTGATAGTTTAAAAAATAAGAGCCTGGTGTAAAAAAATCTCTGATTTTATCCTGATACACAAAAACGGCTACTTGATTCTCCGCAACGATCAATTTGGAGTCCGGCGCAAACTGATCGCCGGGATAAGCATACAAAAGCCATTTTTGGCCACTGAGATCTTTACATCGCATTACATCCGCTTCCATGATTTTCTCCTTTCTTCCGCCCAAACATTTGTTTTATTTGAAACATGCATTTACAATGGAATGCATCAATTCCGTCAACATGGTTTCTTTATACGCGTTCCACAATTTTACGCTGTTGATATCCGACGCGATGTTATATTTTACAAAATGATAGATTTTTGTGCAGATAGTCTCGATATTGTCTTCATAGATGATCTCGATAGACTCTACTTCTGCCAGCATATTGGCTAATTTTTCCAGAATGTCTTCCTTGATCAGATAGACCTCTTCTCGCGTAAAATAATCGTACAGATCTTCATAGAGTTTATCATCGCTGAACCTGCTTTTTAAAGAAAAGATAAACAGGGTAAAATCTTCTAAATTATTGCCCGGCTCGATTTGGAACAGCATTTTGAAAAAGAGGTTCCATTCAAAATCCTTATCCCAAATTTGAATCAGTTTTTCACCCAGTATCCTGCTGAAAGCGTCTCTCGGCGCATAAACGCCTTCCAAACTCAAAGAGGCTTCAAAGTCGACCTTTCTGGATTTGATATCCTGTATCTTTTCTACCAGATCTGACAAAGTGATCCTGGGATAAAAAATACCGGAACTTTCGTTTCCTCTTAAGATATAATCGCTCAAAATATCGCAGGTCTTTTTAAAATCAATGATAAATCCCATTTCTTCTTCCATTTTATCGGAAAACATATCGTTGATCGCCTTGGCCACCACCCGTTTAAAGGTAGACTCCCCGATAGTCGCTTCCCGATTCCCCAGGGTATTGACATGTTCATAGATCAATCTGATCTGATTATCGATCCCGATCAAGCTGTCATAGACTGATTTCAGCATATTGTTCAAAAAATCATTGATGAGGATATAATTGTTGTTTTTATATACGACCTTATGTTCCACTTCAGACCAAAAAGAATGGATCAGGGATTTGATCTGCAGCTCAAAGTTTACTTTTACCCCGTCGATCAGCAAATAACCGTCGATCCGATACACTTCCAGCCCGTTTTTTTGCACCTGAGGCTGTTCCATATCCAAATCAAGATAAAAATCAGGTATTTCCGGATTATAGGAGCATTCCCGTTCGTTTTTTTGATTGAAATAAGCCCGCAGGATATTCAATATTTCCGCTTCTTCGTTGACAAACCGGCACTCGATCATAATACCGATCAGATCCGATAAATTGCTCACGATCTCTTCCGGCGTATCATATTGTTTATACAGCTTGTTGCGAATGATCTTTTCCCGCAAACTTTCCGCTGATTTTACTCTTGTATTGACTCCGATAATTTCTTTATTATACGAACTGATAATGTCATGGATCTGTTTTGCCATTTGTTCAGCAACCAAATGATACTTTTCAAAATTATCATTCAGTATTTTCAATGAATCATCAATCGTTTGAAAAAGCTCCAGTCTCATCCAATCATCCTTTCCCAGAAACGGCCTGTCATTCATATTATAGCATAATCATACTTTTAAAAGTAGAGTGAAATCCTTTTCATTGTACCGATATCTTATGAAGATCTTGTGAAATAAATCAAAGTTTTGACTTGCTTCTTGGCCATTTTCCCCACAAAAAACGGGTCTCAGAAACCTTCCGCGACCCGTTTTATTTTATACCATATGATTTAAGGGACCTGCCCCGTGCCCTAAAGAAAGTCCTGTAGACATGGCCCTCGTTACATATTCTTTTGCTCTTTTTACCGCTTCAAAAGGCGAATACCCCAGAACCAAATTGCTTGCGATGGCAGAAGACAGCGTACAGCCTGTCCCGTGCGTATTTTTTGTATCTACTCTTTCACTTAAAAACCAATCCGCTTTACCGTGATCATATAAAAGATCGTCCGCTGTGTCTTTTAAATGACCGCCTTTGATCAAAATATATCCATCCGTATACGCTTCCAGCGCTTTTGCCGCCTTCAGCATATCTTCTTTTGTTTCGATTTTTATCCCGGACAACCGTTCCGCTTCCGGAATATTGGGTGTGATCACATACGCCAATTTTAACAGTTCCGACCGCAGCGTGTTGACCGCTTCCGGTTTTAGCAGGTCAAAACCGCTTTTGGAGATCATGACCGTATCCAATACGATTTTTTCCGCTTGGTATTCCTGCAGTTTTTCCGCCACAGCCAAGATCAATTTCGGAGAAGACAACATACCGATCTTGACCCCGTCCGGCACGATATCCGTATATACCGCGTCCATTTGTTTTTTTACGATCTCTACCGGCACATCGTGTACATCGGTCACACCGCATGTGTTTTGCGCCGTGATCGCCGTAATGACGCTCATACCGTATACTTTATGCGCCGTAAATGTTTTTAAATCCGCTTGGATCCCTGCTCCGCCGGAAGAATCCGACCCTGCTATTGTAAGTGCTGTTTTCATTTAATTCACCTGCAATTCTTGAAAGTCTGTTATATAGTAATCCACCATTTGTTTGATCTCTTCCTCTACCGCATGCCAGTGTTTGTCATATACGCCCACTACCTGAAAATCATGCTGTTTCAACATCTTGACAGCATAATGCGCATCTTCGAAAATAAGACACTCTTCTTTTTGAAGTCCCAGTTTTCTGATGGCCTCTTCAAAAATATCGGGTCTGGTCTTGTTGATACCAAACTCATCCACCGTAACGATCGTTGTGATATAAGGCGCCAATTGGAACCGTTTCATGATCAGATCGACCAACTCTCGATGAGAAGAGGTCACGATCGCCATTTTTTTCGCTTGATTTTTTTTCAAAAACGCCATGACGCCTTTTTTTAAAGGAACTTTCTTTTCATATTGCTCATAGACCATACGGCGCCAAATCTCTTTGACTTCCGATTCTGTCAGATCCAGCTGAAATTCTTCTATAAAAAAGCGGGCGCTTTCACTGAAGCTCATTTCTTCTATTTTTGCTTTCGCTTCTTTTGACATCTCTTTATGAAACAAACGGACAAAATCTTCATCCACCCGATCCCACACGTCCATGGAATCGATCAAAGTCCCGTCCATATCAAAAATAAGTCCCTTGATCATAACCGCTCTACCAATTCCTTCATTTCTTTTGCGTTTTGAAAAGCGTCTTTTCCGTTTAAGATGGCAGAGACCACCGCCACACCGTCAAGACCTTTTCCTTGTAATTTCAGGATATTGCCCGGCTGGATCCCCCCGATGGCAACGGCAGGGATCGTTACCGCTCCCGTAATATCCTGCAGCTTTTCGATCGGGACCACTCTGGTATCCTCTTTGGTCCTTGTGGGAAACATGGTGCCGATCCCCAAATAATCCGCGCCTTCTTTTTCCGCTTTTACCGCTTCTTCCACATTTGCCACAGAAACGCCTATGATCTTATCCTTCCCTATTTTTTCTCTGACCAGCGCGGGGCCCATATCTTTTTGCCCTACATGGACGCCGGCCGCGTCGATCGCCAAAGCCACTTCTATATTATCATTGACAATCAGCGGGATTTTATAGCGGTCGGTTATCTTTTTTAAGCTTGCCGCTTTTGTAATAAAGCTTTCCGTATCCAATTTCTTTTCCCGTATCTGTACTAATGTGACGCCGCCTTGTATGGCTTTTTCCACTTCTTCTTCCAAACTTTTTCCT
>JAEEYS010000189.1 GCA_016288255.1 Bacillota bacterium | reverse complement strand
CGTAAAAGGCGCATTAAAAGTTTCTGACGCAGCGATCATCGTAGTTTGCGCCGCAAGCGGCATTGAAGTTGGGACAGAAAAAGCGTATAAGTATGCGGAAGATAAACCAAAAATGTTCTTTATCAATAAAATGGATAGAGAAAATGCCGACTTTGACGGCGTAGTGGAATCTTTAAGAGAAATGTACGGGCCGAGCGTAGTGCCGATCGAAGTGCCGATCGGAAAAGAAGCCAATTTCAAAGGATTGGTAGACGTTATTTCTCACAAAGCATATGAATACAGCAAAGACGGTTATAAAGAAATTCCGGTGCCGGCAGAATTGGAAGACAGCGTAAAGAATTATTTTACCATGTTGTCGGAATCTGTTGCGGAATCGGATGAAGAACTCCTGATGAAATATTTGGAAGGAGAAGAATTGACTCCGGAAGAAGTCAAAAAAGGTCTTCGGGACAGTATCAAAGGCGGCAGCTTAGTGCCGGTACTCGCCGGTTCTTCCATCAACAACATCGGCGGTGTCAGCGTATTGGACGCAGTAGTCAATCTGTTGCCTTCTCCGGCTGACAATGCTGTATCCGGAACAAATAAAGCAGGCGAAAAAATAGAAGTCAATGTGAACGACGGTAATTTGTCCGCGTTGGTATTCAAAACCATTTCCGACCCATTCGTAGGAACGATCAACTTATTTAAAGTATATTCCGGCACATTGAGTTCGGATTCTTCCGTATACAACGCGACCAAAGATAAATCCGAAAAAATAGGACAGCTGTTCTATATTTCCGGGAAGAAAAATATCCCGACCAAAGAAGTCAAAGCCGGAGATATCGGCGGTGTGGCTAAATTACAGGCAACTACGACCAATGACAACTTAACGACCAAAGACAACCCGGTTTTGATCGATAAGATCGATTTCCCGCGTCCCAGCATTTCCATGGCAGTAGAACCGAAAGCAAAAGGCGACGAAGAAAAGATCGGGTCCGGGCTGCAGCGGTTGACCGATGAAGATCCTACTTTTACCGTAGAAAGAGTACCGGAAACCAATGAAATGCTGATCAGCGGTTTGGGCGACCAGCATTTGGAAATCATCTGCAGTAAATTAAAAAATAAATTCGGCGCAGAAGTGACTTTAAAAGATCCGACAGTGCCTTACAGAGAAACCATTCGGAAAAAAGTCAGCGTAGAAGGAAAACATAAAAAACAATCCGGCGGCCGCGGCCAGTACGGTCATGTTTGGGTAGAATTTGAACCGATCGTGGATTCCGACGAAAGATTTATTTTTGACGAAAGAGTTTTCGGCGGCGCTGTACCGAGACAATATTTCCCGGCTGTAGAAAAAGGTTTGAGAGAGTGTATCGAAAAAGGTGTTTTGGCAGGGTTCCCTGTAGTGCATTTAAAAGCAACTTTGTATGATGGGTCTTACCATGATGTGGACTCTTCCGAAATGGCGTTTAAGATCGCGGCTTCTTTGGCATTCAAGAAAGGGATGAAAGAAGCAAGCCCGGTTTTATTGGAACCGATCATGAATGTGGAAGTTTTGATCCCGGACAGCTACATGGGCGATATTATCGGCGACTTAAACAAAAAACGGGGCAGGATCATGGGTATGGATCCGCAAAAAGGCGGTTTGCAGCTGGTAAAAGCGCAAGTGCCGCTGGCAGAAATGTTCCGCTATGCAATCGATTTACGGTCCATGACACAAGGCAGAGGCTCTTTCACAATGGAAGAAAGCCACTATGAAGAAGTGCCGGCTATGATCGCTGAAAAGATCATGAAAGAAAGAGAAGATATGACAAAAGACGAAGAATAGTCTTACAAAATAAAACAAAGAATAAAAAGGCAGTCCTGAAAGTGACTGTCTTTTTTTTGTTTGGCAAAAAATGGAAAAGGGAGAAAAAGAAAAATAAAAAATTGAATGAAACAGATCTATTTTGTCCATAATACTAGCGAAACAAATTTTCAAAGAAAGGATGAATCTAATGTCAAACAGACAACAAAACAATAACCAAAATAACAATCAGAACAGTAAGAGCCAAAATAACAATCAGCAAAATAACAATCAGAACAATAATCAAAGCAACAACAGAAAAAGTCAAAAAACAAGCGATTCCAAAAGCGATGACTGTCACCGATGTAGCGGCAGGACAGACAATTTAGAAGAATTCGGGGAATTTGTCCCCACCTTTTTTTCCTGGATCAATCCCGATAGGCAGAGAGAACGGGTAGAATACCTGGATCGGATCGGGAAAAGCACGGAAGCGGAATTTGATATTCCTTCCGGCGCTGTATCCTTAAAGCAGCTTAGCGATGAATAGAAAGATAAAAAATCTGAGAGATTCCTCTCAGATTTTTTATAGAAAAGGATACGAAAGCCGTGCCAAAGCTATAAAAAAAGTAAGCAGGCAAGAAATAAAAAGTTTTAAAATAAATAAAAAATTTTTCAAAAAAATTTGAAAAAAGTATTTACAAAGCAAAAAAAAGGAATATAATAATGTTGAAGGTCAAAGAAAGTCAAAGTAAAAAAGAAAGAAAACGCGGTTTTCTTTTTCCTTTTTGCATACACTGTTTCTGTAAGAAATGCAGCAAAAAAAAGCCGAAAATAAAAAAAGCGGAGCAGATGGATTGTCGAGGTGAAAAATATGGCAAACCTAAGTGACTTTATAGAAGAATTTATCAGGAATTTGATGGAAGAAGAAAGAGACAAAGAAGAGACGGATCATTCCGTGGAGATCCAGCGGAACGAATTGGCCGACTATTTTCACTGCGCACCTTCCCAGATCAATTATGTTTTGACCACGCGGTTTACCTTGGAGAGAGGCTATACGGTGGAAAGCAGAAGAGGCGGCGGCGGTTTTATCCGCATTACCAGAGTGAATTTGAACAATCGAGAGCTGTTCCAGTGGCTGATCGAAAATGTGGGAGAAGAATTGAACGAGGATCTGGCTTTGGATGTGCTCCAGCGGTTGGAGGAAAAGAATATCATCACGCTCAGAGAAGCTGATCTCATAGGAAAACTTCTATCGGACAAAAGCATCGGCAAAGGCAAACAAGAAAATGCGGCGATCCGGGCCAATTTGATGAAAGAGCTTTTTAAACGACTGATGGTATATGAAGAAAAATAGAGAATAAAAACGGGGGGATTTACAATGTTGTGCGATAAATGTAAAAAAAGAGAAGCTACCGTGCATATCAAAAAAGTGATCAACGGGCAAAGGGAAGAGATGCACCTTTGCGAACAGTGCGCGAAGGAAGAAGGGGAACTGAATTTTCAGACATTTTCTTTAGATCATTTGTTTTCCAGTTTGTTCCAAAGTCCGGGAGAATGGAAACAAAGCGTGGAACCGGCATTGCGGTGCCCGGTCTGCGGCATGACGTTCCAGCAGTTCCAAAAAGAAGGAAAGTTTGG
>JAEEYS010000188.1 GCA_016288255.1 Bacillota bacterium | reverse complement strand
TCTTTATGCGGCGTTCCTCTCCGGTAAACATGCCAAAAACTTTTTTAGAATAGGCTGACATATCCACTTTTTTAAATACGTCTTTTCCTTCCCGGGCCCTATCAAGCGCGGTGATCTCTATCATCTTATCCACCCGATAGTGTTTGAGAACACCGGCCTCTGCGTCCCATGCCAGCAGATAATAATTCTCATCGTCCCACATCAGCGCCAAGGGACTGACCTGATACCATGCTCCTTCTTTGCGGAATCTCCGCTCTTTCGCTACGGTAAATTCAAAATATCTGAAACGGATCGCCCGATCCTGATTGATGGCATCGGCAATACGATCCACATTATAGTAAACGCTTTCGTTCATGCTTTTGACACGATTGCGCACATAGACCTGCCGTTCCAAAGCCTGCGCGTCATAAACGCTTGCCAATCCCTCGATCTTTTTGATCAAAGAGAGCGTCTTCTTTTGCGTTACAAATTTAGAAGACTGGATACTGTCCACCAGTAGTTTTAATTCCGGTACTTCAAAATCGCGCTGTCCCACATAATAGTTTCCTCTCTCTTGCATGATATCCATTCCATAAACACGCAAAGCCTCTATATCGTCATAAAGACTTTTTCGTTCTGCTTTGATATTATGGCGGTCCAATTCCGCAATGATCTGCGCCATTGTAACAGGATGGTTCTCATCGCTGCTGCGAAGTAAATAATCCTTTAAAACCAGCAGCTTTAATTTTTGATTCGCTGATTTTGCCATAAGATTCTCCTCTTTGATTTTGTTTTTGGTATATGCCTTCTATGCAGTACAAGCCCGTATTTTTTGTTGTCCCTTTAAACCAAAATCTTATTTTGATCTATTCTTTTTCCAGCTTATAGACCGCCGTTAAGATCTGATCCTGCTTTTTTGCCGTTTCGGGACAAAGTTCTCTTTGAAAAGAGAGCCCTCTTTGGTTTAAACAGACCTCAAGGATCAGCAGAAAAATGCCCATATCCACTCTGTTAAAATGAGTCATGGCATTTCGCATCATAAATCCCCATTTCCCTTTTACCTGATAGACATATAATGCGTTTTCCCGAGATTCTATGAACCACGGCTGCGAGTTGACCGCGCTGGGAGCGCATCTTGCCACGGAAGCGATCTTTTCGGGATCTTCTCCTGACCAGATCTCACTTTCCGTTTTCCGTTTTAACCCGCCTGACTCTTTTCGAAACTCTTCTTCTCCCACTTTTTCGATTATGATCATGATCACAAATTCCAGATCCGTTTCTGGCACTTCTTTGGGTTTTGCCATTCCGTACCAGCATGCACCGATATTTTTGGAAGCCAGCCACAGATCCAGCTGTTCTCCCATATATCCCACATTCTGCAGATAATGTTCTTTCTTTTCGCTATAGATCAAAACGGCGTATTCTCCCCACCTGCAGGTAGTTTCTGTTCTGGGCACGATCTTGAATTTTGTCTTGATGCCCTCTTCCAAAGGCTTCAAGGTTTCAATTTGATTTTTGATCTCTTCCAATTCACTTTCCGAAAGATTCTTTTTCCCTTTAAACGTATGAAACGATTTCCGTTTGAAAATCATGTCATAATATAAGTCGTTCATTTCTCTGCGCCCCTTCTTATTTGGATAAATTAACTATAGACTAGGCGATTCTCAAATGCAAGCCTTATTTTTCGTTTTGCCTCATAAAAAGCTTCACGCTCTACCGTCAGCGTGAAATCAAATAAAAAAGCGGTATGATCTTTCCTAAGATCATACCGCTTTCATATTCCTTTCCGATTCAGTTGTTTTCTACCACAAATTCCTGATTTCCCATATATCCCGGCGCCAATTCATATTTTTCAAAGATCAGCACCACTTTGCCCTCTTCATTGAGATAAAACTTCATATCGTCTGCGGTGAATTCCCACATGTCTTCTGAAAAATATTCCTCTTCCGGATTTTCTTCTTCTCTCTTTTTGATTTCTTTCCGGATCGTATCATAAGCGATGGATTCGTAATCTTTTCCCAAAAGCTGTTCTAGCGTAAGCTCTTTTCCGGAACGAAGGTCTATGGTATAGCAATGCAGTTCTTCATAATAGGTGGCCATGGTTTCGCTTTTGATCACCATAAAAGACAGCATGTTTTCGGTGGAATGTTTGATCTCATATCGAATGTCCACAGCAATGGGCTGGAACTGATCTCTTTTTCCCCCTGCCGCAACATAGGCTTTTCGATACTCACCGGCTTTTGCGTCCGCGCTTTTGATAATAGCCAAAAGCCTATCCGAAATTTCGGCGCAGATCCTTTTTTCCGTTTTTGTATCCCCTTCTTTTAAGAGAGGCATGTCTACCGTAATGTTTTTACTATCCAAGATCTCCTGTTCTAAATTATTGCCTTTTGTAAAGGTCACCGCTTCCGCCAAACCGCTTAAGACCGGGATCTCCAACAATCTGCCTTTGACCGCCGGGCTTCCGTTGACCATCCCCACAAACAACAAACAGAAAATGACCAGCATACATGCGCATGGTTTGAGATACGGCTTGCGCTTGCGGTAAAATATGGATTTTTTGGACGATTCATGCTTTAAAATAGCCGATTCCACTACAAAATGCAAACGGTTCGGTATCGGTATTTTGTCATAAACCTCTTTCGATTTTCTTAATTTTTCTTCCATTTTATATCTCTCCTATTATAGCTTTCAACCGATCAAGAGCTGTATATAGTCTGCTTTTTACTGTGCTGAGATTCGTGCCTGTCGCTTTGGCGATATCCTGCAGCTTCATATCTTCATAAAATCGTAAAATGATCACTGTTTTTAATTTCAGTTCCAGTTGATCAATGGCTTTATAAAGATCCAAACTTTCCGAAACATCTTTGCTTTCATACATCAGGTTTTCCAAATTATCATCAAATTCCGTCATCGCTTTGTTGGTCCTGAAATAATTCATACACTCATTGATAATGATTCGGTAAAACCAAGTTTTCATATATTGTGTCTGCCTCAAGGTATGTATCTTATACAATGCTTTTGTGATTGCCTCCTGCACAATGTCTAAGGCAGCGTCTTCATTTTTTACATAGCTAAAGGCCAGTCTATAAAAATTCTGCTGATTCTCTTTCACATATTCGACAAACAAATCATATTTTTTGTCTTCTCCCGGGCTGAACACTTCATTATCTCCTTAATTTCCACGATTCTATTTTTTACTTAAAGTAACCTGCAATAATTTCTTCTGCCTTTTCATTATGATTGGAAACACAAAGAGCGACATAACGATCTTTTACCTTGAGCACGCAGTTTTCCAGTTTCGGCACTTCATCCGGGACATAATCCCGAAAAGATACGATCTGCCCTTCCACTCTTGCTTTCACAAGTTCTTCTATTTTTGCCGCGCTTTCTTTGTCTTTCGCTTCAAAAAGAGCGATTTCCTCTGCCGTAGCGCCGCTGGAAAGATATACCAATGCTTTTTCTACCCCGGTCTCTTCCGTATACCCGTATAATCCCGCAGCTACCCGGTCTTCTACCGCATCCAGTTCATCTGCGAATTCAATATCTGTGATCAAGGCGTTGCCTAATTGTTCTATATCCACGGATAAAGCTTCTTCACCGTTTTCATCGTTATCGTTTTCTGAGGCGGAACATCCAAATGTCATCATAATCATACAAAATGCCAAAATCAAACAAATCCCTTTTATTATTCTTTTTGTCATACTTTTTTATCCTCCGTTATCGCATGGGATTTTAAATAATCCACCCACATTTTTACATAACTTTTTTTAAGATGAAGCCCGTCTGTGCTGGCGTCTTCAAATAAATTCCCGTTTTCATCTTTGTATGCTTCATCGACTGCCAAATAATAGACCCGCTTTTCCGCAGCCAACCCCTGCAGCAGCGCATTGAAATGCGCTACCTGCTCATTATCAAAGTGCTTTTCTTTATTGATTCTCTTTGCACCGATGGGTAAGATCGACTCAATATAGATGTCATCCCCCGGGCAGATTTTCTTGATATTGTCTATCAGTTCTCCGTATCGTTCCTTGAACTTGTTTTCGTTCGGCCACTCCAGCTCATTGATCCCAAACATGAGATATACTTTTTTATGTTTGGTATTTTTTAAGGCTTCCAATACCGTTGTCTGCCCGTTGCCGGAGCCCACCACTTTTTTTGTGAAAACCGTTTCGACGCTCAAGCCTTTTCCCGCCAGCACCGTCGTGTTCTCTATTCCCGAGTAGGCTTCAAATCCCTGCATGAGAGAATTGCCGATAAAGGTGGCATCCGCAAAAAATTCTTCTCCCACAGGCTCGTCAAGCTGCGGCACCGGCATGCTGTAATTATAAGAACCCAGATACGGCATGATCAGTTTCGTCTTCTCAAACAGTTCTTCGGGATCCAATACACAAGTTATATCTTTGATCCCCGTTATCTCTACGGTCTCGTTTCTTGCCCGATCCCTTGCGTTCACAATTGCGCGATAAGCCCATCTGACTCCGAAAAAGACCCCCAGGATAAGCAGAAACAAAACAAGGAGAATGATGATCCTTCCGATCTTTTTCTTTTTTTGTCTTTTTTCATAATTGATATAATCCGATAACTCCCGATATTCGTAGTACGACATAGGTATTCTCCTTATATTCTGCCTCCCTTAGTTAGATGTTCCTTTTTTAAAAAAAGTTTACGGAAGCAGTAATGTTTTTTATTTTCCCCATTTGCTCACAGCCCATAAGGGCCTTCTTTTTCGATCATATGGATCGCTTTTAATTTGGATTTCATCACCAAATACCGTAAAGTCGGCTGATACATAAACGGTTTCTTTAAGCATTTTAAGACGATCTTACACCGCAGCGGCACCACTTTTCGTTTAAAATTACTGTGGATTTTTTGATAATACGCTTTGCTGTCAAAAGGAGCCTCTTCTCTTGCTTTTCGGATGCTTTCATACAGTTTGATGGCGCTGTTGAAAGCATAGCTGATCCCTTCCGCGGAACTGGGAGAGATATAGCCTCCCGCCTCTCCTATCAGATAAGCCTTATCATCATACCCTTTGGGGATCTGCGTCAATCCGGTCGTTCTCAAGATCACCGTGCCTTCTTTTCTCAGGGGTGTCTTTAAGTCATAGCCGAAATCCTTGACCATTTCTTTTAATTCCTCATATTTTTTTATAGCGCCTTTTCCTGCCGGGATAGCCGCGCCAAAAATAAAAGTATCGTCTTTCGGCAAACTCCAGGCGTAATAATCTGTGATCTTCGGATGGAACAAAGAAGAAAAATACGGCAGATTATTATTGTGCTCCTGATGAAAAACCTCCTGCAGAGAAACATATTCCTTAAATTTCAGCTTTGGGAACAGCTTCCTTCGCACGATGGACATAGCCCCGTCCGCTCCCACCAGCATATTGGCGCGGATGATCACAGGCTCTTTTGTGTTTCCCCTACTTCTCATAGAAACACAGAATACCTTTTCTTTTTCATTATAACGGATACCACTAACCGTATACCCAAAGAAAGTTTCCGCATTTTCCGCATCGATCTTACTTGCCAAGAATCGATCAAACTTTTCTCTGTCCATATTGATATAGAAGCGCTGATAAAAGCGCTCTAGATTTCGTTTGAGATCAATGGTCCTGACACAAAAAATCTGCGGTGTGGCAAGAACCTCTTTCGGCAGATCCAGCCCCATTCTGGATATGGTCTTCTGCGCGTCCGGCGCCAAAAGGCCGCCGCAGCTTTTGATATACCCTTCTCCTTCATAAGGTTTTTGAAGCTCCCTTTTATCAATGACCGCAATTTTGAGTCCTTTTACGGATGCAAGCAGCATAGCAAGACAACTTCCCGCCGGGCCGCCGCCAACGATCGCAATATCATACATTTTTTGCATGGATCCTTCTCTCTCGACAAAATAAGATTACTTTCTGCATTTATTTTAACAATTTCCCATTTAATTATCTACCCAATATACAGAATTGCCAAGAATTTCTTTTAAAAAATGACTTTTTTTATTTCATTTTCTTCTTTCGCAGAAAAGGCCAATAAGGGAATCCCTTATTGGCCGTTCTTTTTCGCTGATAAAAACAATCTTTTTCATCTTTTAAGCGATGGATTTCTTTTTACTTGTTGTTTCCTTCTTTTGACCCATCAAATGCTGTAATGGCTTATACAGTAAAAATACCGCGACGGAATTAATCCCCGCTTTGATCAAATTAAAAGGAATGATCCCGGGCAAGATCAATGCTTTTACCGTTTCTAACGGCATTCCCCAGAATTTTACCGTAAAGAATAAATTGGTGGGGATCATGATCAATGCCATGGCCAAAGAGCCGCAGATCAAGGAGATCAAAGCTCCCTTTTTGGTATGGATCTTTTTATAGATCAATCCGGCTGTCAAAACAAACGTTCCGGAAGCGATGATATGCATAACGATACCGATCCAGCCGCTGCCGGCGCTTACCGTAAGTCCTTGGATAATGGATGCCACGACCACAATAAACATTCCTGCCAAAGGGCCAAAGGAAAAGGAGCCGATCAGCATGGGGATATCCCCCGGGTCATATTCCAAAAAAGGCGCCGCCGCTACAAGGGGAAACCTCAATAAAAAAATCAAAATAACAGATAATGCGGATAACATTGCGATATTGACCAGTTTTCTGGTTGTGATGTTCATGTTCATACCCTCTTTTCACCATAAAAATGCTCTGAGCAACCGTCTCAGAGCAAATTCATAACAAAGTGAGCATCTTATTGTTTCTTTATCATGATTTTATCATAAGATGACAATCCTTTTCTTTCATCCAGACTTTACTGTCGGCTTTGGAATCTCACCAAAATCTGCTAAAGCTTGCGGGCTAATAGTCTCCTATATTACCGCCGATCGGGAATCGCACCCTGCCCTGAAAACGATTCTTCTTTATTTCCAAAAGTCATTATACGCCGCCCCTTTCAAAAATGCAACAGTTTTACTCGTATTTTTTCACCGTTTGTGGTATGTTTAAACCAGACATCACTTTTTCATCTCAGGAGGCATCTTATGAAACGACTTTATCGGACAATAAAAATCGGAATCTTAATTTTATTGATCTCTATTTTTTTATTTGCTTTATGCGGTTGTACGGAAACGCACAAAGAAACCGATTCGTCCCTTCTTGCGCTGGAAAACAAAGTGATCGAACTGGAATATCGGATCGAAGTTTTGGAACAAGAGCTTTCAGAAGCGCGGTCCGCTTTATCCGCCTCCGAGCAGTCGGCCAAAGGAACGCCTTCCTCCTCCGATACAGAGGCGCTCCAGCCATCTTCCGATGAAGAAGATACCATCGTTTATGTCACGGAAAACGGCTCCAAATACCACCAAGCTTCCTGTACTTATGCAAAAGACGCCGAACCGGTCCCCTTGTGGGAAGCAAGAGCCCAGGGACTGACCCCCTGCAGCTTATGCAATCCTTCCTGATCTGTCTTTTGTCTCTCTCCCCGTCTGATCACTTTGTGACCGAAAAGCCCCTTTTCTTGTTTTCATTTTTGGCAAAAAAAGCTATAATGAAATAAAATCAATAAAAAATAATGAAATCTCATTTTATGGAATAAAGTATATAGAAGCTCTTTTCCTTTTATTTTGCTGTTTTATCAGAAAGATGTTAAAACATCGGATCGACATTCATTTTACCTCAAAGGAGTCATACCATTGTCTTTTTATATGATACTTTTAGCTGCTGTGGGATTAGCCCAGGACGCTTTTGCCGTCAGTATCTCCTGCGGCATTTCCGACCCCGGTTTTGCGCTGCAAAACGGGTTCAAGTGCGGCATTGCTTTTGGATTTTTCCAAACCGCTATGACCCTGTTGGGGTATTCGTTGGGTCTGTTTTTTCGGGGATGGATAGAGCCGATAGATCATTGGCTCGCTTTTTTCCTTCTTGGTTTTATCGGGATCAAAATGATCAAAGAATCCATGGGAGAGGAAGGCACTCCCTTAAAGCTGACCGGCTATAAGATGCTTTTTGCGCTGGCTGTCGCGACCAGCATTGACGCGCTGGCAGTGGGGATCGGTTTTTCCGCTTTGTATATAAAAATCCTTATGCCGTCCTTGCTGATCGGCGTGATCTCCTTTCTCTTTTCTTTTTGCGGCGTTTTTTTGGGTAAAATAGTAGGAGAAGGACGCTACTCCAAATATTCCAATATTTTGGGAGGGCTGATTTTGATCGGTATCGGCTTTAAGATCCTGATAGAGCATTTGTTTCTATCATGATACCGCTTCAAACGCCCTCTGTAAAAGAGGTGATTGATATGACAGAATCCAAGTCATTACATTCCGCAGAGACTATGTCCTATCAACACAAAGAAGAACTGATCAATGCCATTACGCATGGGATCGGTGTTGTTTTTTGTTTGGTGATGACAATTATTTTATTGATCGATGCCGCAAAAGAAAAAAACGCGGTCAAGATCGTCGCTTTTAGTATATACGGGTTATGTTCTACTTGTTTATATCTTTTTTCGACTTTGTATCACAGTATTCCTTTTGAAAAGCCAAAGAAAATACTGCGGATCTTCGATCATTGTTCCATCTTTTTATTTATTGCAGGCACCTATACGCCCATTGCCCTGATCGCTTTTACCGGTGCTTTAAAATGGGGCATTCTAGGCAGCGTATGGGCTATCGCTCTTTTTGGCATCGGATTTAAAATCGTCACTTACGGAAACTATGACAAATATAAAAAGGTCTCCACCCTTCTTTATATTTTGATGGGCTGGATCGTGATTTTTGCCATCAAACCCACATTGGCGGCAGTACCTTTTTCCTTTCTTCTTTGGATTTTGATCGGCGGTCTTTTTTTTACCGTGGGATGCGTTTTTTATGTGAAAAAAAAGCCTTATATGCACGCTGTATGGCACCTTTTCGTATTGGCGGGCAGTGTCTGCCATTTTATCGGTATCTTTCTTTATTTGGCATAAGGCCCCGCGGCCAAATCCGCTTTTATGATCTGTTTTACAAAATATATAAAAAGATTGACAAATATTTTTCATCAGACTATAATTTGAATAATAAAAAAACACGAAACCGTAGAGCAAGAAGAGTACATAAACAAGAATGTTTCAGAGAGCTGCCGGCCGGTGAAAATGCAGTATCAGGACGTTTATGGAATGGACTTGCGAGGGCAGTCCGAACCTTTTGGGTGTAGGCGCTGACGGAAACCCGATCCGTTATCAAGAGGGCGCATATTTTAATCGATATGCAAACGAGTGGATGTATAACATCAAATTGGGTGGTACCGCAGAAGGTCAAGCTTTTGTCCCTTTTATAAGGGGCAAAGGCTTTTTTTATTTTTCTTGCAATACAAACGCTTATAAAAACACTGTAAGATGGATAGGAAGTGATCATATGAAAGGAAGATTCGGTATTCACTGCGGTCAATATATGCCGGAAACCTTGATGAACACGGTAATGAGATCAATAAAAGTTTACTGCCGCTTTCAAGATGATTCCAAGGTTCAGAAGGAACCGGCCACGCTTTTGAAAGAACACGCAAAGCGCCTTTCTTTATTATGTAAAATCACGAAAGAAGCTATTGTCTGATTTCTTTGATAATAGTCTTCGTTTTTGTTTTCATCCTCTTTTTCATTTTTTTATCTCTTTTTATTTTTTTCTGCAGGTATATTTTACCTGCAATTTTTTTGTACTTTGTTTCTCACGTTTTACACCGGTTTGGACCGCTGCTCATAAAAATACGCCCTGCCGATCTAAACAGGCAGGACGTATTTTATTCTTTTCAATACCGGTTCAATACCGATCTTCATGACATTTCTTTTTCTTGTTTCAAATTCTTGTTCAACCGATTTTTATACCCTGACCTTTTCTGTGGCTCTGTCCAAAATCCCCGCAAAAAGCGCCAAAATCAGCCCGTAATTTGTGATCGGCACATTTGCCTCTTCGCACAAAACAATCCGGGACAGCACCGATTTTTTGTTCACCATACAGGCGCCGCAATGGATCACCAGATCGTATTCTTTCAGGCGCTCTTCTTCCGGAAAATCATAGCTCATCACAAAATCAAAAGTCAGCTCTTTTCCCGTAAATTTCTTCAGTCCGTTCGGGATCTTGACTCTGCCGATGTCTTCATGCCCTACGTTATGAGAACAGGCTTCCGCCATCAATATTTTGGAACCGTCTTTCAAACGGGACACCGCCTCGATCCCTTCTAAATAGGCTTTTAGGTCCCCTTTTTGTCTTGCCAGCAAAATAGAAAAAGAAGTAAGAGGGATCTCTTTTGGCACGATCTGATCCACTTTTCGAAACGCCTGGGAATCTGTCACCACCAAATCGACTTTTGTTAAAGAATCGAGCGCGTCCTTTAGTTCCGTATCCCGTGTCACAAGGCACTTGATCCCGTGATCCAGCGCGTCTCGGATCAGCTGTACCTGGGGCAGGATCAATCTGCCTTTCGGCGCTTCCGAATCCACCGGTACCACCATCACCACATTCTCTCCCGCCGATACGATATCTCCTAAAATCGTTTCCTCTTTTTCCTCCAGCTTGGACAATTCCTCTGCCAATCTTTTCTTGATCGCGGCAATGGATCCCCTCTCTTCCGCTTCCATCAAAAGCGCGTCGGGGTAAGTTTTCTGCAGACGATCCAGTACAGACTCTTTTGCCAAACGGTATTTGGACAACACCAAAAGATGCGGGATCCGCCGTTTTTGAAACTGTTCTGCCATTTTTGCATAGCTTTTTTCATCCGGCTCTGTCGCGTCCATCACATAGATCGCGAAATCCGTTCTGTTTAGGATCTCCCCTGTTTTCTTTAACCGTTTTTTGCCCAAAATGCTGTCGTCTTTAAGGCCCGCCGTATCAATGAGCGCGATAGGGCCAAAAGGGATCAGTTCCATCGCTTTGATGATCGGATCCGTGGTCGTTCCTTTTTCTTCCGATACGATAGCCGCATTCTGCTCAAAAATACAGTTGAACAAGGTGGATTTTCCTACATTGGTATTGCCGTAAATCGCGACCTGCTTTCTGGACGCGATCGGTGTATTCTGCATGATAGCACCTCCGACTTAGAGATATAGATCCCGTTTTCCTTCTTCCAAAAGCTTCAAATTCTTAGCGGTAATATCTCGGATCATATCTTCTTCGATGTTATTGATTTCCCGTTTCAAAACTTCTCTGACTTTTTCTTGGAACGCTTCATCACCGTAATCCAGCGCATATTCATACAGTGTCGTCATGGCGTTGGGATGGCACAAGTTTTTGATATGGCCTTCTTTGGTGATCTTCATAAAGGCTTCCCCGATCCGGCCTTTTCTGTAGCAAGCGGTGCAGAAACTGGGCACCAGCCCTTGATCGATGAGCCAAGACAATACTTCTATCGGTGTTCTTTCATCCGCAACATCAAACTGCGCGCCTGCGTTTTCGCTGGCATGGTAGCCGCCTACTTCCACATTGGAACCGGCGCTGATCTGCGAAATACCGATTTTTAAAAGTTCTTCCCGCATTTCCTTGGTTTCTCTGGTAGAGATGATCATTCCTGTATAAGGGATCGCCAATCGGATAATCGCTACCAATTTTTTGAAGTCTTTGTCATCTACCAAATGCGGATAATCCGATAGATCGTTCCCAAACGCGGGACGAAGTCTGGGTACGGATACGGTATGGAATCCTACTTTATATTCTTTTTCCAAATGTTCGTTGTGCATCATCAGTCCCAATACTTCGAATTTATAATCCGCCAGCCCAAAGAGCACGCCGCCGCCTACGTCTTCAATGCCTGCTTCCATAGCTCTGTCAAAAGCGGTCAAATGATATTCAAAGTTTCTTTTCGGACCGCCCAAATGCTGTTCCAGATAAGACGGTTTGTGGTAGGTTTCTTGGAACAGGATATAAGTGCCGATCCCTACTTCGCTCAATTTTTTATAGTTTTCCACTGTAGTGGAAGCGATATTGACATTGACTCTTCTGATCTCTCCGTTTTTAAATTTCATATCATAAATGGTTTTGATGCAATCTACGATATAGTCGATATCACAATTCTTCGGGTCTTCTCCCGCTTCCAAAGCCAGTCTTTTGTGCCCCATTTTTTCCAGTACTTTTACTTCTTTTCGAACATCGTCCATACTGAGACGTTTTCTTTCAAATTTATTGGTGCAGTTATACCCGCAGTAGCGGCATCTGTTTACGCAGTAGTCGCTGACATAGAGCGGAGCAAACATTACGATACGGTTCCCGTATATCTCTTTTTTGATCTTGCCGGCAATTTGATAGATCCGGTCAATGTGCTTTTCATCTTCTGTCTGGAGCAGACCGGCCACTTCTTTATGGTTGAGTCCTTCAAACCGTTCCGCTTTATCCAGTATCTTATCGATTTCTTCCCCTGTCATCCCTTTTGCTTCTTCCAATAATCCATTGATATACTCTAAATCAATTGACATTTGTGCCATATCCGTTTCTCCTCTTTTCTTTCGATCTTATTTTTCTTATTTTATTCTATTTCCTTTTTTGAAACTGCTGTTTTTACCGAAACATGCTCGATTTTTCCTAACTTTCCCGTAAAGCTGTTGATTTCATCCATGGTCCCCATGACCGTCAGTGAAACAGCCCCTATGTTTTCTTCCGGGAAAGGTACTCCCAGTCTGCCCCGAATCATCTTTTGATATTGATGCACCGTTTCATTGAACTCTTTTTGACATTCTCCCGGGTTTTCCAAAATGGCGCTGATAATAGCTATTTTTCTCATAAGCTCCCTCCTTTACCAATAAAAAAGCATGCCG
>JAEEYS010000187.1 GCA_016288255.1 Bacillota bacterium | reverse complement strand
ATAAAGCGAACAAAGCGGTAAAGCTCTTTGATATGATAGAGTCTGTGCATAATTTCCATTTGGCGGAAGTGATCGGCAAACACAGCATGGAACAAAACAAAGTTATGCCCGTTTTGGTGCAGGTCAATTACGCGAAAGAAGAAAGCAAGCACGGGATCTTAAAAGAAGAAGCGGAAGATTTTTTGATCGCTTGTTCCGCGATAGAAGGGATCAAAGTAAAAGGCCTGATGTGCATGGCGCCTTTTACGGAGCATCCGGAAGAAGTCCGCTATGTTTTTCGCGGGCTCAAGGAATTAAAAGAAACTTTGGCTGAGAAAAACATACCGAATATCGATCTGAAAGAGCTGTCTATGGGAATGAGCAATGATTATCCCATTGCTGTGGAAGAAGGCGCGACTATCGTCAGGATCGGTACGAAGATTTTTGTATAAACGGTAAAACAGCAGGTTTTGCGAGAAAGGGTGGAATGGATTGGCATATAGAATTTATCAATTACTCTCACTGGCTTTGGATATCTATTATTTTGCCATTATAGCAAGAGTATTATTAAGCTGGGTGCCGATCGGGGACAATAACAATACGTTTGTGAAATGGATCTTAAAAATAACGGATCCGGTCATTCGGCCTTGTCAGGCGCTGATCCAAAGGGTTTTTCCGAGAGCGCAGTATATGCCTTTTGACTTTTCTCCGATCTTGGCAATATTTTTGATCGATATCGTCCGGCGTCTGATCTTTCGGATCCTCTTTATTTTTGTATAAAACGGGAGACCAATATGGATTTTGAAGGAATCATGCAATCATGTAAAACGGAAGAGCAGATCCGATGCGTATTAAAGACCAAAAATCTGTTTCAGGCAGTGGAAAAAAACGGCGGTTTGGGGTTCACGGATTTTTTGGATCCGGCTGTGGCGTATTTGTTAGAAAAGGAACAGAACAAAGAGGAGATCGGTTTTCTCTTTTCCGGAGGGTATCCCGATGGAGAGAGAAAGATGCTGTGCCTTTTTTCCAAAGAATATGAAACATTGTTCACGGAAAAGATCGCTTTTCCCATAGCGCTTCTTCGTATTCCCAAAAACAAATTTTTTACCTTGCGGCACAGAGATATTTTAGGGTCTTTTATGGGAATGGGCATCAAGCGGGAAAAGATGGGCGATATTTTACTGGAAGAGGACGGCGCCTATATTTTTGTGACAGAAGATATCAAAGAATATCTTTTGACAAACCTGGACAGGATCGGCAAAAACAAAGTAAAAATAGAAGAAGTAAAAAAGGATGAAGATCATCTTTTTCAGCAAAATAAAGGGAAATCGGTTTCTGCCGTGTTGACTTCTTTGCGGCTTGACAATGTGATCAGCAAAGGAATGGGATTATCCAGAGGCGAGAGCAAAAGCATGGTAGAAGCGGGTAAAGTGAAATTGAATTTTTTAGAGGAATCAAGACCGGACAGTATAGTGGAAGAGGGACAAATCATCTCTGTCAGAGGAGTTGGGCGGCTTCGTATCGAAGAATTGACGGGGCTCACCAAAAAAGGAAGCTATAAGTTGAACATGATTCGTTATAAATAGGAGGGAAAACGATGCTGACAGCAGTAGATGTGAAGAATACCAAGTTTACCAAAAAAATGGGCGGTTATAAAGCAGAGGAAGTAGACGCGTTTATGGAACTTGCGGCAAGCACGCTAAATGAGATCTCGCAGGAAAATTACACGCTGAAAAAACAAGTGGATGAATTGTCTCAAAGAGTGGAAGAGTATACAAAAATGGAACAGGTCTTGAAAGAATCTATCGTTGTGGCAAAAATGACAGCGGACGATATCAAAGAAAACAGCCAAAAAGAAGCGGAGATCATCGTAAAAGAGGCTGAACTGAACGCAAAAGCGCTGCTGGATGAAAAGCAGCAGGAAATTTATAAGCTGGAAAACAATTACGAAAAATTGAAACAAGAAGTGGAGATCTATAAAACAAAGATCAAAACGGTGATAGAAAATCAGCTTAAAATGATGTCGGAAGAAACTTTCTGAGAAAGAAAAGATAAAATTATTTGACAAATGGAAAGGATACTTTCATAATAGTTTTGTGATAAGAATTAAAAGCGATGAAAAGAACAATGCCTTTTTGATACCCTTACAGAGAGTGGGAACAGGTGGGACCCCACAGGAAGGTCAAAAACGGATATCCTCTTGGAGCTGCTTTCCCGAACGGAGTAAGGAAAGCCGGACATTCCGTTAGCGCAATGAAGTAATTGATTAGGTGGTACCGCAGGTGACTCTGCCCTTATTTTGGGGCGGAGTTTTTTATGATTATGGCAATAAAGAAAATAAAAGAGCAGGGCTCTTTTGACAAGTTTTATATTAAGGAATCTTATATCAATTGGAGGATAGCATATGGATTACGGAAAAACCATCAATTTGCCCAATACAGAGTTTCCTATGCGGGCGAATTTACCCCAACGAGAACCGGAATTTTTGAAAAATTGGGACAAGGAAGAAATTTATTTTAAGATCTTGGAAAAAAATAAGGACAAGGAACATTTTATTCTGCATGACGGGCCTCCTTATGCCAACGGACATATCCATCTGGGCCATGCGTTGAACAAAATATTAAAGGACATTATCGTAAGATATAAATCTTTAAGAGGATATTATGCGCCCTATGTGCCGGGCTGGGATACCCACGGTCTTCCCATCGAACAGCAGGTTATCAAAATGGGTGTGGACCGCAAAGGCGCTTCCATTCCGGAATTTAGAGAAAAATGCAAAGAGTTCGCCTTAAAGCAGGTAGGGATTCAAAGAGAAGAATTCAAACGCCTCGGCGTTTTGGGAGATTGGGAACATCCTTATGTAACGCTCAACAAAGAATTTGAAGCGAAACAGATCGAAGTATTCGGCGAAATGGCAAAAAAAGGCTATATCTATAAAGGACTTCGCCCTGTCTATTGGTGCAGCAGCTGTGAAACCGCTTTGGCAGAAGCGGAAATCGAATACGGCGACAAAAGATCTCCTTCGATCTATGTCAAATTCAAGCTGCTGCAGGATAACGGTCAGCTGCTGCAGGGATTGAAAGAAAAGGCAGACCGTATCTATGCCGTTATTTGGACAACGACCCCGTGGACCATTCCCGCCAATGTGGCCATCAGTGTCAATCCGGCGTTTGAATATGTTTTGGTAGAAGCAAAAGAAGATATTTATATTATAGCGAAAGAGTTGTTAGACTCTTTTGTAAAAGAAGTAGGACTGGAAGGATATACGGTATTAAAGACCATAAAGGGCGAAAGCTTAGAAGGTCTCAAATTCAAACATCCGCTTTTTGACAGAGAATCTCTCATGATCACAGGGGATCATGTTACACTGGATGCCGGCACAGGCTGCGTGCACACGGCACCCGGACATGGGATGGAAGACTATGAAGTCTGCAAAGGGTATGATCTTCCCATTATCATGCCGGTCAATGACCAAGGCGTCATGACAAAAGAAGCAGGTCCTTTTGAAGGGCTTCATGTGGAAAAAGCAAACAAACCCATTGTGGAAGCATTGGACGCTTGCGGCAGTCTGTTAAAAATGGATTGGATCACCCATCAATATCCTCATTGCTGGAGATGCCATAAACCGGTCATTTTCCGCGCTACCAATCAATGGTTCGCTTCCATTGACGGGTTCAGAAAAGAAGCGGTGGAAGAAGCCAGAAAAGTGGAATGGATCCCGAAATGGGGCGAAGACCGCTTGATCTCCATGGTAGAAGACAGGGGAGATTGGTGTATTTCCAGACAGCGTGTCTGGGGCGTGCCGATCCCGATCTTTTATTGCAGAGACTGCGGCAAAGAGATCATTACGGAAGAAACGATCCAAAGGATTAAAGAGTTGTTCAGAAAAGAAGGTTCCGACATTTGGTTCAAGCTGGACGCAAAAGAGATCTTGCCGGAAGGGTTTACCTGCCCCGACTGCGGCGGCACGGAATTTTCCAAAGAACAGGATATTATGGACGTTTGGTTCGATTCCGGCTCCAGCCATTACGCTGTTTTGGATACCAGAGACGATCTGTCCTGGCCGGCTGATCTGTATTTGGAGGGGAATGACCAGTACAGAGGCTGGTTCCAGTCTTCTCTGTTAACCGCTACGGCAGTGGGAGGCAAATCTCCTTACGGTACCGTGATCACTCACGGCATGGTTGTGGACGGAGACGGTAAAAAAATGAGCAAATCCTTAGGCAACGGGATCGACCCCTTGGATCTGGTCAAAAAATTCGGCGCGGATATCGTTCGTCTGTGGGTATCTTCCGCGGATTACAGAGCAGACGTGAGAGTGTCCAACAAGATCATCAGCCAGCTGACGGAAGTTTACCGCAAGATCAGAAATACGATTCGGTTCCTGATCAGCAACTTGTCTGATTTTGATGTGGAAAAAGATTCTATAGCCTATGAAGATATGAGCGAGCTGGATAAATTGGCTTTGTTAAAATTGAACGGGCTGATCGAAAGAGTGACGGAAGCGTATGACAGCTATGATTTCCATGTGGTATATCATGCTATCCATCATTTCTGCGTAGTGGATATGAGTAACTTCTATTTGGATATTTTAAAAGACCGTTTGTATATTTTAGAACCGGATCATCCGAAAAGAAGAAGCGCGCAGACCGTGCTGTATCAGGTCTTAGTGAACCTGACAAAACTGATCGCGCCGATTTTATCCTTTACCGCGGATGAGATCTGGCAGTTTATGAACCAGGATATCCACAAGATGGAGGAAAGCATCATGCTGACGGATTGGCCGAAAGCAGATGAAAGATATAATGACAAAGCGTTGGAAGAAAAATGGGACGCTTTTGCGGATATCCGAATGGATGTGAACAAAGCGCTGGAAATCACAAGACGGGATAAAGTGATCGGACAATCTTTGGAAGCCAAGGTAACGCTTTATGTAGAAGAAGAAAAGAAAGCCCTTTTTGATTCTTTGGGAGAAGAACTGAAAGATCTCTTTATCGTATCAGAATGTGTCGTAAAGGACAAAAAAGAAGCGGATGGTACCGTACATGTGGGCGAAAACGGCATTTTGGTCAAAGTGGAAAAAGCGGAAGGCGAAAAATGCGAACGCTGCTGGACCTATACTCATGATGTGGGAGAACATCACGGTTATCAGCATGTCTGCGCCCGCTGCGGCGACGTTTTGCACAAATTAAATATAAAAATTGACTAATAAAAAAAAGCAATTTATAGTATAATAAGAAGAGTCCTATTTAGGATAACGCAAAAAAGACCTGCTCAAGATAGGCAGGTCTTTTTCAAAATAGGGTGATTTTATGGAGAACCAGGAACATAAATATTTTGATGAAAAATTTAAAGAATTGGCCGAAAACATGGATAAGATGAAGCTAAATGAGTATGTGGAGTATGTCAACAATCCCAAAAGGATGTTTCGTGTCAATTTCTTCGCGGGAATTGCCAGAGGCTTTGGCATGGCAGTGGGATTCACGATCCTAGGCGCGTTGGTGGTCTATGTTCTGCAGTGGATCGTAAGGTTAAATCTGCCTGTCATCGGAGATTTTATTGCCGATATCGTCAAATTAGTCAATCACAGGCTGTAATTTTCGGCAATATCAAAAAGGGGGAGCTTTCATGGTTTATGCAGTTATATTTGCCTTGCTTTTGGGATTGGACCAGGTGGTCAAGCATGTGGTCAAAACCTCAATGGAACTTTATGAATCCATTCCGGTGATTCAAAACATTTTTCATATCACATACGTTCAAAATACCGGCGCCGCTTTCAGCATCCTGCAGGGGAAGCAGCTGTTTTTGATCGGCCTCAGTATTCTTGTTTTTATCATTCTGCTTGTGGTGCTGATCAAAAACAAAAAGCACTCCGTTATCTTGAACCTGTCGCTTACCATGATCTTGGCAGGAGGGATCGGCAATCTGATCGATCGCCTGTTTTATGGATATGTAATAGATCTTTTTGATTTTAGAGTTTTCCCGGTCTTTAATGTGGCGGATTCCGCTATTTCCGTGGGGGTCGTCTTGCTGGCGGTCTATCTGATCTTTTTGGAAGGAAGGAAAGAGGCTGATGGAAGTTCAAAAAATTACAGCGCATAAAAGCGGGGACCGGTTGGATACTTTTTTGACGGAAGCCATGGATATCAGCCGCTCTTACATACAAAAACTTTTAAAAGAGGGGCGTATCACGGTAAACGGGGAAACGGTCAAGGCCAATTATAAGGTCAAGGAAGGAGACGCTATCCTTTGCGAGATCCCGGATCCCGTCACGCTGGACGCGGTGGCGCAGGATATTCCTCTTGATATCGTTTATGAAGACGATGATTTGTTCGTGATCAATAAAAGAGCGGGTATGTCCGTGCACCCAGCGCCCGGAAGCGAACGGGATACGCTGGTGAATGCCTTACTGTATTTGGGAAAAGAGTTATCGGGCATCAACGGTGTGATCCGCCCGGGAATCGTGCATCGTATCGACAAAGATACCACAGGGCTGTTGCTGGTGGCAAAAAATGATCAAGCCCATCAGTTTTTGGCAGAAGAGATCAAGAACCATCGTGCGGAAAGGACCTATTATGCCATTGTAAAAGGGAATTTCGGAGAAAAAGAAGGGACCATTCGGGCGCCTATTGGCAGAAACCCAAAAGACCGCAAGAAAATGGCCGTTGTCAAAGACGGAAAAGAGGCGATAACGCATTTTACCGTCTTGGAGCGGTTTTTGAAATATACTTATTTGAAAATACAGCTGGAAACAGGAAGGACCCATCAAATTCGGGTGCATTTGAGCTATATCCATCATCCTATTTTGGGTGATCCGTTGTATGGAAACGGCAATGATCCATATCATTTGAACAGACAAGCATTGCATGCGGGAGAGATTGCGTTTACGCATCCCAAAACCGGAGAAAAAATGCATTTTGAAGCACCGCTGCCGCAGGATTTTGCGGAGATTTTGACAAAACTGAGAAATGAGAGGATGTTTTAAATGACGATTAAAGCAAGGATCATGGACAGCGACGGGATCCGCCGCGCCATTACAAGAGTATCTCATGAGATCATAGAAAAGAATAAAGGAACGGACAATTTGGTAATCGTAGGCATCAAGACCAGAGGGATCTATATCGCGGACAGGATCGGCGCCAAGATCAAAGAGATCGAAGGAGTAGAGGTGCCTATAGGAAAATTGGACATCAGCCGCTACAGAGACGATATTTCCGGTGATGTGTATAAAAATATCGAGAGTGACACCAATATCCCGCTGGATATCAACGATAAAAAGTTGATTTTGGTGGATGATGTTTTGTATACCGGCAGGACCGTAAGAGCGGCCATGGACGCCATCTTGGATATGGGCCGGCCGGCTATGATCCAGCTGGCGACACTGATCGACAGAGGACACAGAGAACTGCCGATTCGGGCGGATTATATTGGGAAAAACGTTCCCACATCCAGCAAAGAAGTGGTGCAAGTCAAATTAGTAGAAGTGGATGAAGAAGACTCCGTAGTGATCAAAAACAAAGAGTAGGATATTTTGGATCGAAGGTACATAAATGATTTTAGGCTAAAATAGAACAGGATGTGACGAAAAGGGATTTTTCGCCGCATCCTGTTTTGATTTATTGGGAAAGAGAAGAAGTCAAAAGTTCCTGCTCTATCTTTTCTTTTATGATATCCGCGCGGATGGTGGAAAAATGGGTATAAGTCACCATGCCGGGATTGGCGCCTTTGATCTTTTTGACATTCTTGACTTCGGTGTAGTCCACTTCCACGTAGGAATCTTCTCGATTCTTGCTGAAATAGCCTGCCAGTCTGGCCGCGAAGAGAAGCACATCATCCGGTATCGTTTTTTCTTCCGGATTCTTGATGATCACATGAGAGCCGGGAATGTTTTTGGCATGGAACCAAACATCATGAGCGTCTCCTATGTGAAACGTAACAAAATCATTTTGGATATTGTTTTTGCCCAGATAAAGGGTGAATCCTGCT
>JAEEYS010000186.1 GCA_016288255.1 Bacillota bacterium | reverse complement strand
TTGGAAAGGAGATCGGGAATATCCGTTCTTTCTCCCAGCACTTCTACATGGGGCCTTGAAAACGCGCTGTTGATCTCTTCCGCTTTTTTCTGCACCTGAGGCGTGAGATCGCCGTCACCCACAATAATATATTTTACGTTTTCTCTCTGCTTGATCACATCAACAGCCGTATTTAAAAGCACCAGAGCGATCTCTCCTCTTTGTCCTTCCATACGGCTGACATAGATCACGCGTCTATCCTCATTTTCTCCATGGATCTCTTTTACCTGGAACTTTTCCAGATCGATCCCATTGGGAATAACGGTAATGTTTTCCGCAGGATAATCGTAGTGTTTGATAATATATTTTTTGATATCGTCACTGACCGCGATGATCCGGTCTCCCCAATGGGTGATAATACTGTAAGGGAATCCTGCCTTATACACTCCATGGCTGGTCGTTACCACAGGGATCCCGTATTTTTTCCCCAAAGAAACCGATATCCAAGCCGGGATCCTTGCGTGAGCATGGATCAGCTCGATATCATATTGTTCTATAATTTGATTCAACCTTTGAAACGCGGTATAAATGCTCCAAGGTTTTTTGGTATGAAGCGGCACAGAAACATGGGTGATCCCAAAATCCGTCAGCTCCTGCACCAAAGTGCCGCCATTGGACGCCACAATGACTTCCAATCCTTTTCGCTTCAATTCTTTTGCCAAAGAAACAGCATGGGTCTCTGCTCCTCCGGGATTTAAAGACATCACTGATAACAATATCTTACTTGCCATAATCATCCATGCCCCTTGTCTGTTTAAATAAACTACTGCTTTTTTAAACCCCCGTTTAAAAAAGCCAAAACTCTACCATGATAAGTATATCATTTGACCCCTATCCATTTCAACTTTTTCCGGTAACTTTATGAAAGGCGCGCTTTCGCCGGCGCCCCTGCTCTCCGGGCATACCGACTTTATTTTATCCGTTTTTTCTCGTAATATGGTATAATAAGAAAAACTTTCTTCTATTTTAGTATAAAGGATATCAAAAAATGAAAGAACAAATACCAACGCCTCTTTCGGAAAATAAAATCAAAGAAATCTGCTGCTCCATGGGCGCCTACGAAGTCGGTTTCTCTCATATCAAAGGCTTTGTGCCGGCTCCCTATGAAGCTTTGGAATATGCCGTTACCGTCGTCTATCGCTTGTCCGACGCTGTTGTGGACGCTATTACCGATCGCCCGACAAAGCTTTATTTTCACCACTACCGCAGTGTGAATTTTTGTCTGGATCAGATCAGTCTTCGCGTTGTTACACTGCTGCAGGATGCGGGATTCCAGGCAATCGCTGTCCCTGCCTCTCAAACAGAAGACAAAGATGACCGGATCGGCCTTTTTTCACATAAAATCGCCGCCACCAGCGCGGGGCTTGGCTATGTGGGAAAAAGCAATCTCTTTATTATGGATAAGATCGGCCCAAGGCTTCGCCTTGCCACGATACTGACCAATCATCCTTTCCATTGCGGCACCCCCGTCACAGAAAGCAAATGCGGCTCCTGCCTCATCTGTATGAAAAGCTGTCCGGCCAGGGCCATTGAAGGAAATCTATGGCATCGGGGCATCGCTCGCAGTGAGATCTTAGACGCTTTTTCCTGCGGGGAATACATGAGCACCCATTTTAAAAAAATCGGCCGCGGCTCCGTCTGCGGGATCTGTATGAAAGTTTGTCCCAAAAGGGAAAAATAACTCGATCGTTTCACCAAGCAGCCCTTTATCGCATATATTGCAACATCCATAAATTGATAAAGGAGGTTGCCCTTTTGGAAGAAACGATAGAATTGATGCCGGTATTGGATTGTATAGAACAAACAAAAAAGGAAGCGGCGCCGGAAAATCGGCGGTATGCGCAGAGTAATCTGATGAAATTTATGATTTTCTTTTTATTCGTCTGCTTGTTCGGTTCCTCTGTTCAAGTGCTTATGAAAGAATTCAGTTTATATTAAACAATACAGAAAGAAGGGAGACCTTCTTTCTTTTTTTCTTTCCTTCGTCCCCTTTCATTTCTTCTCTTGCTTCTTTTCTTCCTCTTTTTTCTTTTTTCCCCTTCGCCGCCCCTTTGACCTCCTGTTCTCCCCCTTTTCTCCTACCCGATCGATTTTTCCGCTCTTTTGTCACACTCTATCTTCTTCCTTCATACAATACAGGGAGTAAATCGAAATCACTCTATCAAAATCTATATGGGAAAATGCTGATCGATCCATTTTGAGCGTTCAGGCACCGCAGGTATAAAAACAGCAAGAAAAGGATACTTTATCCTGCTCTTGATCCTGTCATTTCTGCTTTTAGCAAAGTGTATCGAAAGAAACTGTGTTTTTTAACACTTTTCAAAAAAGCCCATATACTGTATTAAGCTTAAGGAAAGGAGGTAAAAAAATGTTTGGATGTGGATGCGAAGGCGGCTACAACAACAATAGCTTCTTAATTTTTTTACTTTTCATCTTGTTATTCAGCTGTAGCGGATCAGGATTTGGCTGCTGCCAAAAATAGTTTTTCCCGCTAAAAACACATATTACGAACGATCGATTTCAAAAGGTAAGATTGAAACTTCAGACAATATAAAGGAGGAGCCGAATATGAACAATTGCGGCTGTGGCGGCGGCTATAACAACAGTTTCTTGATTTTCTTGTTATTCATCTTATTATTTAGCTGCGGTGGATATGGTTGTTTTGAAAACTAATCTAAAATAGATCAAAATAAATAGGTCTGCAGATATTTGCAGACCTATTCATTCTTTCAAATAGATTTTACTAAGTATTTTCAGTATTATTATTGTTTCATTTTTCTTTTCGAGCCCAAATTTGCTTTCTCAGGATAGAATCCCCTTTTATTGTTTTACAGGGTTGTCCTTATTTAGAACATAGACTTTCACATTTCTTCTACCCCAATTACGCGCTTCCTGAGTACTTTCCAAGAATACATCCACAATATTTCCTTTGATTGCGCCTCCGGTATCCTCCGCTGTCGCAAAGCCGTATCCTTCGATATACATTTTGCTCCCCAAAGGGATCACTCTCGGATCCACCGCGACCGTACCTCTTTTACATACCGTTCCGGTATACGTTCTGCCGTTTTTTACATAATAAGCGGTAGATTCCATCACCTTTGCCTGAGAATAGTTTAAAATCGTATCCAGGTTGGTTTTTGTTGTATCTGTAGTATTATATAGAAATACAGCCAATCCTTTTTGATCCAAAATAATTTTTTTACCGGTCATGTTTGCTACGTCTCTCAGCGGAATATAGATTCTGCCATTATATAGAAGATTATTTTCTGTATATTCCTTTCCGTCAATATATACGTCCATTCGATTGAGTAATGCGCCGATGCTGCTGGCACCTCCTGCAGCAAAGACAGTTGTGGTCAGAAGCATAGTCAAAACAACGCCTACCACAAACCCCTTTATACTTTGTTTGTTCATCAACAAATCTCCTTTCATTCTCATACCACACACATACTTAGTATTTTAAATTCGGGCTTAATTTGTTTACAGATACTGTTTCATTATACTATAAAAGTCATTTTTTGACAAATTTCTGCCAATGCTTTATTTATCGGCGTTTTGGTGTATAATATATATAATTATAAAATTTTACCAAAAATATCAAATCTTTACTGTTTTGGAGGGTGTTATGAGTACAGAAAAAGAAAAGTCTCTGGAAGCCAATTTCAGTCTGCTGATGGACTTTTACGAACTTACCATGGGCAATGGATATCTAAAGAGCGGAGTGGGAGACACCATTGCTTATTTTGATATGTTTTTTAGGCGTGTACCGGATAATGGGGGCTATGCCATTTTAGCCGGCTTGGAACAAGTGATTCAGTATCTCAATCGTCTCAGTTTTGACGATGATGATATCGCGTTTTTAAGAAAAAAAGGGATCTTCAGTGAAGAATTCCTTTCTTATCTTAGAAACTTCCAATTTTCCTGTGATGTCTGGGCCATCCCGGAAGGCACACCCATCTTCCCTTATGAACCGATCTTCACCATCAGAGGGCCGGTCATCCAGACACAAATGGTAGAAACTATGGTCCTTCTTACCTTAAATCATCAAAGCTTGATCGCCACCAAGGCCAATCGGATCGTTCGGGCTGCGGCAGGCCGTCCTGTTATGGAATTCGGCTCCAGAAGGGCGCAAGGCAACGACGGCGCTATTTACGGCGCCAGGGCTTCCTATATCGGCGGTTGCGTGGGAACCGCTTGCACTATTGCCGACAGGGACTATGAAATCCCCGCTCTCGGCACCATGGCGCACAGTTGGGTACAGCTTTTCCCGTCCGAATTAGATGCTTTTCGCGCTTACGCCAAAATCTATCCGCAAAAATGTTCTTTATTGGTAGATACTTATGACGTTATCCGTTCTGGTATCCCCAATGCGATCAAAGTATTTGAAGAAGAAGTAGTGCCGAAAGGATACCGTCCCGACAGTATCCGTATCGACAGCGGTGACATCACCTATTTGACAAAAAAAGCCAGAGAAATGCTGGATGAAGCGGGTTTTTCCGATTGCAAGATCATTGCGAGCAGTGCGCTGGATGAATTCATCATTCGAGATCTCTTGTTACAGGGCGCCAAAATCGATTCTTTCGGCGTAGGCGAACGCCTGATCACATCCAGGAGCGAACCGGTATTCGGCGGGGTGTATAAACTAGCAGCCATTGAAGACGAAGAAGGCAACATTATCCCCAAAGTAAAAGTCAGTGAAAATGTAGAAAAGATCACCAATCCGGGATTCAAACAGGTCTATCGGTTTTATTCCAAAGAAAACAACAAAGCGATTGCCGACGTGATCTGCTTAAACGGAGAAGAAATCAATGAAGACGAGCCTTATGAAATCTTCCATCCAGAATTTACTTGGAAACGGAAAACATTGACCAATTTCTATATCAGAAAATTACAGGTCCCGATTTTTGAAAAAGGAAAATGTGTTTATCAAAGTCCTCCTATCAAAGAGATCAAAAAATATTGTGAAGAAGAAATGTCTACCTTATGGGACGAAGTCCTTCGTTTTGAAAATCCTCATACTTATTATGTGGACCTATCCAAGTCTTTGTGGAAAGTAAAAGAAAATCTTCTTCGCAGTTACTCTATGAACAAAACTTTCAAGAATACAAAAAAAATCA
>JAEEYS010000185.1 GCA_016288255.1 Bacillota bacterium | reverse complement strand
CTACACTGCCTTATTTATATAATATGGCAGACAAATATCATTGGTTTTCCAGAGCGGACCTAGCGAATATGATTGCAGTTTCCGAGTCTACTCCGGGCCCTATTGGAGTCAATATGGCAACTTATGCGGGATTTCAAACAGCAGGCGCTTTGGGAAGCGTGGTGGCTACAGCCGCTTTGATTCTACCTTCTTTGATCATCATTATTTTGATTGCCAAATTTTTAAGTACTTTTAGTGAAAATTTTTATGTAAAATCGGCATTTTACGGTTTGCGCCCTGCGGCAATGGGCCTGATCGCGACGGCAGGATTCGGACTGTTAAAAATTTCTGTTTTGAATTGGGATCGGTATATCGCGACAAAAAATCTTGCGGATCTCTTTTATTTGAAAGCGCTTATCCTGTTTTTTGTGTTATTTTATCTGGTCCATAAATATAAAAAACACCCCATCGTCTATATTGCGTTGGCGGCAATCGTTGGGATCGTTTTTCACTTCTAAGGAGCGAATGATACATGATCATATTGGTAGATGGAGACGCTTGTCCCGTAAGAGAGATCATCGTAAAAGTGGCAAAAGAAGTTTCTGCACCGGTAAAAATGTTCATGGACTATTCTCATGAATGGGAAGATGAGTACAGTGAAGTGATCTTGGTGGATACCGGAAAAGACAGTGTGGATATGGCGATCATAAACCGTATGGAAGAAGGGGACGTTGTGGTAACACAGGATTACGGACTGGCGAGTCTTTGTATTCTAAAAGGGTATGCCATCAATCAAAACGGCAGGCTTTATACAAAGGATAATATTGACCGCTTGTTGGCAGAAAGGTTCCTTTCTCAAAATTTAAGAAAACAGAAAGTAAAATTAAAACAGATGAAAAAGAGAACAGAAGAGGATGATGTTCGTTTTGAAACGGCTTTCCGCCGTTTGTTGAGGAGTATACTGTATGGATTATCATAATGTAAAAGAAGGGATCTTTTTATCCCGGCCCAACCGATTTATCGCCCATTGTCTGATCGAGGGGAAAAAAGAGATCTGCCATGTAAAAAACACAGGCCGCTGCAAAGAATTACTGCTGCCCGGCAGAAAAGTCTATTTGGAATATCATGATACGGAAGCTAGAAAAACGAAATATGACCTGATCTCCGTAGAGAAAGGGGACAGGTTGATCAATATGGACTCTCAAGTACCCAATAAAGTGTTTCGAGAAGGTGTTTTGACAAATAAATTCTTATTGCCTTTTTTAGAAGGTCCGATCACGGATTTAAAAGGAGAAGTTTCTTTTCAAAATTCCCGTTTTGACTTTTGGGTCAAAACCCAAACAGAAGAAGGATTTATAGAGGTCAAAGGAGTCACATTGGAAGAGAACAATGTCGTTTTTTTTCCCGATGCGCCTACGGAACGCGGTGTCAAGCATGTCAAAGAGCTGATCAAAGCAAAAGAAGAGGGCTATGCCGCGTGTATTGTTTTTATCGTACAAATGAGCGATGTGGATTACTTTATGCCAAATTATGAAACGCATCCTGCTTTTGGAGAAGCGCTAAAGGAGGCGGCTAAAAAAGGCGTTATGCTGTTAGCTTTTGATACAGTGATAGTAAAAGACGGCATTTTTCCGGGAAAATCCGTCCCGATTTGCCTGTAAACTTACAAGACTGGGAAAAGTTATTTATTTCCCGGCAAATAGAGCAAAATCAGCCAAAATATAGCAAGATCCGTCTTTTTTTGAAGGAGTTTGGCAGTTTAAGAAAAGTCACAAATTCAGAAAATCGATTGAGATAGAAATGAGTTTAAGATATGATAATAAGAGAAAAAAGAAAATAAAAATGTTTTAGATCAGGCAAAGAGCGGCCTTTGTTTTATTTTGGCAAAGGAGAAAGGAATGGATTTATGAAGAAAAATCGAAAACGAATAGGTGTGACCATAGCGGTTATTTTACTGCTTGTGCTTATTGCGATCCCTATTACAATACATATAGCGACTCCAAAAAACGATTTATCTATAGGAGATGTATCAGAAAACAACATATCGGAGAACAATGATGAGCCAGGTTCGGCGCCGGCGTCGGATGAAGAAAAAACAGATCAAACGACTGATGTGGAAATGAACGGTCAATCCATTAAGATCTTTGCGCCGGACAATGAGGAGATAAAAGAAGAAGAGGTTCTTCCTGTCATAGAAAACGCTGCGGCGGTCTACGAAAAAACGATGTTTTCTCAAAACGGATCCAGGACAGAAGGCACTTTTCATTATTATTCCTTAGGGGAAGACAGAGTATATTTGTATGAACAAACGGAAGATCTATCGGAAGGACCGACTCTCATGCTATTATCGGTTCCTGCCGGTGGAGTGGAACAAACGGAAAATAAAGCGGTGTCCTCTAACAGTAATTATATGTTCAGCGGTATTTCCAGCGGCTTTGGAGGGAAAGTATCGATCGATAATCAGTCGACCAAACCGCTTTCTGCCACTATTACGTTACCAAAGATCTCTGATTTGAAACTGCCGAGCGATATCAACGGGACCAAAGCGATCCCATATATTTATTCCGGTTTTTCCGGCGGGAGAGCATTGAACAGCTATCAGTACGAAACGGATATGGGCGTTTTGTTTAATTCTTATTATCAGTTATGGCGGCCTTTTATGATGGTTCTAGGCAAGAAGGGGGACAACTCTGTGATGCAGGTCAGCCAGTTTGTGGAAGGATATGATCAAGCCAGCGGACCGGTGAAAAATATCAACGGATATTTGCCCTCTGATGACAAAACCACAAGAACGATCGATATTGAGATCTATCCGAAAAATACAACGGGAATCGGTACGGAAGGTTCTATTTTATTAAAAATGGAAGGGATCGCAAAATATGAAACCGCGATGGGCGAAGAGGGAGAAAAACCCACGAAGTTGACGACGGTAATGGAAACAGGCACTTCTGCCACCGGACAGATCAATACGCCCTATATTTATGAAATCAACAATTATAAACTGCTTTGCACTTTGGCCTATGTGTCGGGCAACGATATCAAAGGCGATGAGGGCGGACTGTATACCGTTTATTCCAATATCAAGGTAGGCGGGAAAACCGTTCCGCTTAGTCGAATGCAACTGGAACAGGAACATGCTGATTTTCCGGAAGTAAAAGAAGGATCTGTTAAAATCGTAATAGACAGACAGGCAGATCAGATCAACTGAGAAGATCTCGGAATAAATTGTGTAGCAGAGAGAGGATAAGAAAATGAATTTATGCAAGAAAAAAAGAATTTCCATACCGCTCATTATGATCATGATACTGGCTATCGTCTGTTCTTTTTCGCCTTTTACACAGTTTAAGATGGAAGCAGAGGCAGCGGGACAGGTTTCTTATCAGATCATGTATACGGATTATCGTGTGCAGTACGGGAAGTTTTATGAAGAAATGGCGGTCATTCGTCAAAACAATAAATACGGGTATGTCAACAGTGATTATCAAGTCGTGATCCCGCCTAAATTTGATGCGGCTTTTCCCTTTAGTGAAGGTATTGCAAAAGTATGGAGTGCCTCCTCTAAAAAATTTGGTTATATCGATACTACGGGAAGCTTTATCAGTGAACCGCAATGGGATATGGGTGAAGATTTCAGCGCGGGGACCGCTTATGTGACCAAAGGAGAAGAAAAATATTACATCGATCAGTTTGGGAATATTGTAGGAACGCCTATTTGGAGTATCGGGCCGATTAACTATAATGACGGGATCAAGATCATCCGTTCCGGAAGTCTCTATGGCTATATGCTCCCAAACGGGACGATGCTTACGGATTATGAATGGGAAAGCGCGGAAAGCTTTAATGTAAAAGGCTTGGCGCGTGTTAAAAAAGAAGGAAAATATGGTTTTATCAATAAAAAAGGAGAAGTGATCGGTGATATTTGCTGGGACTTCACTTCTCTTTTCAGCAACAGCCTGCTTTTGGTAGAAAAAGATGGATTGTATGGCTATATCAATAATACCGGTAAAGTGGTGATCCCTGTCATCTATGAAAAAGCGGAAGATTTTAATAGCAAAGGGCTTGCCGCAGTCAAATCAAACGGAAAATGGGGTTATATCGATCGAAGCGGCAATACGGTCGTTCCCTTTGAATGGGATTATGTTTCGCCTGATTTTTCCGAAAGCAGAGCGATTGTCGTTCGAAACGGTTTTTACGGACTGATCAACACCAAAGGAAAAATCATCGTGACGCCGAAATACGAAGAAATCACCGCTTTCAGCGATGGACTGGCGAAGATAAAACTAAACGGCCGCTACGGTTATATCAATACATCCGGCAGTATTATCGTAGAACCGCAGTTTCACTATGCTATGGATTTTGTAGATGGGTATGCCGTCATTGAAAAAGACGGAAAAGACGGATATATCAAACGTGTCGTAACGGAAAACACTTATCAGATCCCATCCGAAATAAAAGAGCCCAATTATCGTGGATTGAAAGGTGTTACTTCCACACAATACCTCTTGCCTTGGGCTTTGGATTATGTCAATTCTTTACCACAGGAAAGACGCTATACGGGAGAAACTTCGGACAAAGTACTAAACTATATAGAGCATGGAGTCAGGAAATACTACACAACAAAACTAGCGCCTGTTTCTAAGACGGTTTATGTTACCGCAGACACCGTATCCGCTTTGGATACGAATATCGATCAAACCATTGGTTTATTACAGGCAGAACTTATAGAAAACAAGATCCCCACCACCAGAAAGATCCTGGAAAATGCGATCATAAAACCGGATAAGGTCATGCCTGCCGTTACTTTTGTCATACCGCCAAGCGTAAAAGATGTTTTAAACAATTTAGATATTATCACACTCTCCAATGATTATG
>JAEEYS010000184.1 GCA_016288255.1 Bacillota bacterium | reverse complement strand
TATGGTTATAGGGAGGTGATCAGGATGGATTTACAAGAAGCGTTAAACAGAATGAAAACATATCAATTAAAAATGTCTGCTTATAACTATGTATCCGGCATTATCGGCTGGGACGCGGCCACTTTTGCTCCCAAAGCTTCCGCTTCTTATCGCTCCAAAATGGTGGGAAGCTTGGCGGAAGATCATTTGACCTATCAGCTGGATCCCCAAAATATTGCCATGCTGGAATTTTTGAGTGAAAAGGATGAAGTGGATCCAAAGATCAAACGCGCCGCTAAAATTTATCTGAATGACATCGACAAAGTGCGCAATCTGCCAAAAAATCTTTACGCAGAGCATGTGGAAACGGTATCTATGGCAAACCGAGTCTGGGAAGAAGCCAAAAAGACCGACAACTACGCGCTGTTTGAACCCTACCTTAAAAAGATCATAGATTTTTCCAAAAAAGCGTTGGAATATCGAAACGCTTCTTCCAAACCTTATGATACATTGCTCAATGATTTTGAAGAAGGCATGGACAGCAAAAGCTACGACGCATTTTTTGATACATTAAAGAAAGAATTGGTCCCTTTTATAAAAAAAGTGCATCAAGACGGCGCTCCCATTGATGACAGTTTGCTGTATCGGGAATTTCCTATTGAAAAACAAAAAGAAATGGTCTCGTATTTGATCTCTTATCTAAAGTTTGATCTTGACCGCGGCGGCGTGGCGGAAAGCGTGCATCCTTTTACCAATCCCCTCTCCTCCGGAGATTCCAGGATCACGGTCCGCTATCTCAAAAACTATTTCCCGGCTTCTCTCTTTGCCTGTGTCCATGAATCCGGGCATGCTTTGGCAAATCAGCAAATGGATCCTTCTTTGGAAGGCACAGGACTGCAGGATACGCCGTCTCTGGGGATCGGCGAAAGCCAGTCTCGTTTTTATGAAAACTATATCGGCAGAAGCCTTCCGTTTTGGGAAACCAACTATCCCAGATTCCAAGAGTTGTTCCCTGCGCAGACAAAAGATCTTCCCGTAGAAGAATTCCATCGGATCATCAACAGGAGCAAACCCACCTTGATCCGGATGGAAGCGGATGAACTGACCTATCCTATGCATATCATCGTTCGGTATGAGATGGAAAAAATGATGGTGGAACAAGATGTGGATACCAAAAAACTGCCGCAGATCTGGAATGACAAATATGAAGAATATTTGGGCATTCGCCCCCAAACCGATCGGGAAGGCATCTTGCAGGACGTGCACTGGGCAGATGAATTCGGCTTCGGCTATTTTCCCACTTATGCCATCGGCACCGCTTACGGCGCACAGTTTTTACACGCCATGAAAAAAGATTTTTCCGTGGAAGACGCCGTCAGAGCAGGAGAAACGGAAAAGGTGCACAACTGGCTGAAGACCCATATCAACTTCTTCGGAAAATTCTATACCCCGAAAGAAATTTTGATCAATGCCACGGGAGAACCTTTTGATCCCCGCTATTTCATTGATTATCTGAAAGAAAAATATACCAAAATCTATTTTGCTTGAGTTTTATCCGTTATTCTTGCACAAATCCACTTACGCAAAAAGCAGATGCGTTTAACCGCATCTGCTTTTCTTTGCGTTCGGGCTTTCATGAGGTCATCATAAAAACCGTTTCATCTGCTCCGTATTGTTCTCTTCTGTCTTTAAGAGATCTTCCGCCAGTTCTTTTACCGCTTGGTCGCCTCCGTCGTATTCATGCAGCCGTTTGGTGATCTTGGTGATCCCCATGGTGTTCCCTTCCACCATCATCTCCGCCATATGCGAAGTGGAACGGTCTTCCATGGTCTTCATACTGGTCATCATGGCAGACATGGTCTTTGCCATTTTACCGGACCCTTCCGGTTTTTCTCCTTTTTGATTGATCATTTTTCCTGCCTTATCCACGACTCTTTCATATTCTCTCAACTGCGTCTCCAATGCTCGATGGAAGTGTTCATCCTCTGTTTTTTCTATGATCTGCAAGATCCCGTCTCTGCCCATTTCCGCGTTTTTGTATATTTCCTGCAACAAATCTAAATCTTCCATTTCATTCACCTCTTTTATAGAATCTCCTTTTTTGTGCGATCTATCAAAGCAAATCTTGACAATACAGATTTTTCCATAAATTCGAACATATGTTTGCATTTTTCGGCAGGATATGGTATGCTAAGACAGAGGTGATATCGTGCGTCAGACTATTTTAGAAAAACTTTCCATTTTAAGCGATGCTGCAAAATACGATGTGTCCTGCGCCAGCAGCGGTGTTGACCGCGGCGGGACAAAAGGCGTGGGAAACACCACCAGCGCCGGGATCTGTCATACTTGGACCGGTGACGGCCGATGTGTGTCTCTGCTTAAGATCTTAATGACCAACGACTGCGTCTATAACTGCGCCTATTGTCTGAACCGCTCGCAAAACGATGTGCCTCGGGCCAGTTGTCTGCCGGAAGAGATCGTGGAGCTCACGATGGAGTTTTATCGGAGAAACTATATCGAAGGCTTGTTTTTAAGCTCTGCCATTGAAAAAAATCCCGATCACACCATGGAACGCATGGTCAAGATTTTGGACCTTCTCCGCAATACCTATGGATTTTACGGCTATATCCATGTGAAAGCCATTCCGGGAGCCAACCCTCTTTTGATCGAACAGGCAGGATATTTGGCCGACCGCATGAGCGTCAATATCGAGCTTCCTACCAAAGAAAGCTTGAGGCTTTTGGCGCCGCAAAAAAATCACAGAGCGCTTCTTATGCCCATGCAGCAGATGAAGCACGCCATGATCGAGAGCAAAGAAAACCGCAAAAAGTTTCGGCAGGCGCCGAAATTCACGCCGGGCGGTCAATCCACGCAAATGATCATCGGCGCCACGGAAGACAGCGATTATACCATTTTGCACACCTCTTCCGCGCTGTATCGGCAGTTTTCTTTAAAGCGGATCTATTTTTCCGCCTATGTGCCCATCAACACGGACAAAAACCTGCCGGCGATCACCAGCGCACCGCCTCTTTTGCGGGAACATCGCCTGTATCAGGCGGACTGGCTTTTACGGTATTATCATTTTGATGCCGGCGAGCTTTTGACGCCGGAAAGACCGAATTTTGACTTGGATTTCGATCCCAAAATGATCTGGGCTCTCAACCATATCGAACAGTTTCCCATGGAGATCAACAAAGTCTCTTTTGAAGAGCTCCTTCGGATCCCCGGGATCGGCGTGACCTCCGCTTATAAGATCCTAGCCCAGCGCAAAGTCAAAGCGGTCTCTTATGAAGATCTGCAAAAAATGCGGGTCTCTTTAAAACGGGCAAAATATTTCATCACCTGCAAAGGAAAATATTACGGCGGGATCTCTATGGAGCCTGCTTTGATCAGGTCGGCTCTTTTGCCGCCCAAAGAAGGGGAACAATTAAGCTTTTTGCTTTGATTTTGTTGTTTTGCTCATTTCAAAAAAGGAAGGATCTCTATGAATTACTTA
>JAEEYS010000183.1 GCA_016288255.1 Bacillota bacterium | reverse complement strand
GGCAGCAGCACCGTCATGGAACTGTCTACGATCATTCTGCTTTGTTTTTTCATACGCTGCCGCCTCCTTTCCGACAAACTATCAATATTCCAGTCCGGCGATCCAGCTATCTACCGCTGTTTTTACACCGCTTTGGTCTTTTTGACAATCCTCGCCGCGAATAGCGAGCCCTGTCAGCACCTTGCTGTTCGGCACTGCCGCGGCAAGCTTTTTGTCAAAGCCGGAAAGGCCGCTGCCCTCATGGGTAGAAAACGGGATCAGTGTTTTTCCGGAAAGTCCGTCATTGTTGTTTTCAAAAAAAGTATACAGGATCATCGGCCAGTCGCCCCACCATACAGGAGCGCCGATAAAGATCGTTTTATAACGGGATAGATCCGGCACCTCCCCGGTATAAGCAGGACGCGCGTTGTCATTTTGTTCCTGCTTTGCCACTTCCGTCAATTCCGTATAAGTCATGGGATAGTGGTCATCTGCCGAAACGATCTCAAATGTATCCGCGCCGACCGCATCGGCGATCATTTCCGCAACGATCGCCGTATTGCCCTTGTCGATCACACCCACACGATATTGTTCCCCGGTGCGGGAAAAAAAGATCACCAAAGTATCGTTCCCGTCCGAAGTCTGTTCTCCCGATGATCCATCGTCAGACGGTTCCGTTGTTTCCTGTGTATTTCCTTCTTGTTCCTCATCTGTCTGCGTCTCTGTCTGCCCGTTTTCTCGGCTGCTGCACCCAAAAAGGGCAAAGATAAGCGTCAGACATAACAATAATGCAATGCATTTTTTGATTTTCATCATTATTTCCTCCTTTTCTCCCGCCGGAGTTCTCTGTCCGGCGGTTTAGGGCTTTTTTTATGCTGTTTGCTTTCGAAGCGGCCCTTCCATCACCCTAAAAAAGCCATGTATCCCCCTGCTTTTTCAGAAAACGCATGCCCCTGATTTTCTTGTTTCATCCGTTTCTTTTTCATTTTTTAAAAATCCGTTTACGCCGCCGAGGACCATACGGTTGGTCATTTCGATCACATCCTCTATCGGCAGCCTTTTTCCGTCCTCTACCCACTGTCTGTATGCACTAAGGACAGCATTGTTGATAAACTCCATCAACAGATTTTTTTCATAGTCGCTCAAGGCCCGGTATTTTTTTGATTTCCCCCATCCGGCGTCATTGACCTCTACAACCATCTTGTCCCGAATAGAATGATAGGTCCCGCTGCATGTGATCTTTTCATACGCAGGCCCCTGCTCGGATGAATAAACAAAAAACGCGCGGTTTACTTTGTCAAGCTCTTCGGGCAAAGAATAGTTTTTGATTCTGTCAATATAACCGGAGGATAGCTCCGTCTGCATTTCGGCAAGTAAATCATCCAGTGTTTCATAATAGTGATAAAAGGTTTTTTTGTTGATCCTCGCAATATCGCAAAGTTCTTTTACTGTGATCTTTTCGTAGTCTTTTTTACAGATCAGTTCCCCAAAAGCGGCTTTGATCCCTTCAATCGTTTTGATGACCCTTAAATCTTCCGTTCCCTTGAGTATCATATCTCTTTTCCTTTCTGATAATGTCTAAAACGGTATTAAGAAACTATAGTTACATAATATCGGAAATCACCTGATTTTGCAACGGGCTTTCCGTAAATTCTTCGGAAAGATACTTTTTCAATATCCCTTTCAAAAACAGCAAACGCAAAACAAAGATCACGATCTCGGATATCGGAAAAGAAAACCACACAAGGCGCGGACTTCCTGCCACCGATGCATGTCGTTTCAAGCCAAAACCCCCCCCTTACTGCTCCTCCCAAAAGAAATCACCCGAAAGGATATTCGCTCTTTCGGGTGATATTTTATCGTTTTTACTGACATCATCGACCAACATAAAATCGATATTTTTTTATAAGCTGTCGGCCCGTCTTCCTTTGTATATCGCCGTTTTTTTACAGCCTATCGCCTTTTAATCGACACGCGGCCCCGCATTTTTGATATGTTCCGGCATATCCGGATATTTTGCCGCAAAATTATCCGCAAACTTCTTTGCAAGCGTTTTCGCAGAAGCTTCATACGCGTTTTGATCCGCCCAGACATTCCGCGGATTCAATATTTCGGAAGGAACATCAGGGCAAGTCTTTGGAATATAGACACCAAAGATCGGATCTTTTTCATATTCCACATCGTTCAATTCTCCCGCAATAGCAGCGGAAACCATAGCGCGCGTGTATTTTAATTTGATTCTCGGCACCGTGCCCGCAGCGCCGCCACACCAGCCTGTATTGATCAAAAATACATTTGCTCCCGTTTCTTCCAGCTTTTTACCCAATAAAGCGGCATAGATCGACGCGTTCAACGGGAAGAAAGGCGCTCCAAACAGCGTTGAAAAAGTCGTGACCGGCTCAGTAATGCCTCGTTCCGTTCCCGCAAGCTTGCTCGTATAACCCGAAACAAAGTGATACATCGCCATATCCCTATCCAATTTGGAGATAGGCGGCAAGACGCCAAAAGCGTCGGCTGTCAGAAAAATAATGGTTTTGGGCGGTCCTCCCACACCCGGGATCGCAGCGTTGGGAATGTATTCAATAGGATAACCCGCGCGGGTGTTTTCGGTCAGAGACCCGTCATGAAAATTCGGTTTTCCTTCTTCATCCATGACCACATTTTCCAAGATCGTGCCGAATTTGATGGCATCATAGATCTCAGGCTCATCTTCCCGCTTAAGATCGATGCACTTGGCATAACAGCCGCCTTCGATATTGAATATCCCGTCTGCGCTCCATCCATGTTCATCATCCCCGATCAGTTTTCTTTCGGGGTCTGCGGAAAGCGTGGTCTTCCCTGTGCCGGAAAGTCCGAAAAATACCGCGCTGTCCCCCTCTTTGCCCATATTTGCGGAACAATGCATCGACAGGATCCCTTGTTTAGGCAGCACATAATTCATCACCGAAAACACGCTTTTTTTGATCTCGCCGCTGTATTGGCTCCCCGCGATCAAAACTTCCCGGGTCTCATAATTGATGATGATCGCCGCTTCGCTGTGCACTCCGTCCACTTTGGGAATACACTTGAATCCCGGCGCAGCAATGATCGTATAATCCGGTACAAAATCCTTCAGCTCCTCTTCTGTGGGACGGATCAAAAGCTGATGGATAAACAGGTTCTGACTGGCCAGCTCATTGACGATACGAAACCGTTTGCTGTATTTGGGATCCGCTCCCGCAAAACCGTCAAAAACGAACAGATCCTTATTTTGCAGATAAGCAAGCATTTTTGCCTTGATGCCCTCAAACTTATCGGGCCCAATAGGCACATTGATCTTGCCCCAAGCGATATCATCGTGGACGGCGGGCGTATCAACGATAAATTTGTCGTCCGGGCTGCGGCCGGTGTATTTACCGGTTGCCACCACAAAGGCTCCCGTATCGGAAAGATGCCCTTCTTTTCTTTTTAGCGCCTCTTCGATCAGGAGTATGACTGCAAGATTTCGAAATACTTTTCCGTCTCCGGCAATGCCGAGTTCCATAGGATTTAGTGTTTTCATAATGACACCTTTCTTTTTTATAATTTATTTTCACTTTTTACTGCTTCCATACCAACGGCAAACTATAGAGGTCCTGCCAAGGGCTTTCTCTTCTTATCTTCATGATTTAAAAATACCCTTTTGTCTGCCGAAATACTCAAATTTTTGCATAAAAATACCTCTTAGGGAAAAATGGAATGTCCTTCTCCGCATAAGAGGCGCAATCAGCCCTATTTATAAGAAATCTCTTTTGTAAACAGCTCTTCAAAACAGACTTCGCTTTGTACATGATTTCTTTTGTTTTTGCTGTCACCAAACAAGCCCTCTTTTTTAAGAGGATCTCAAACCGAAACCAGCGGTCAAAGATCCGCTGATCTATACGATGATCCTTTACCATATTTTTTACTGTGATTTGACTGAAAGGATGCATGCTCCACGGCTTCAAAAAAGAAGCGGCTATCTCTCTCTTCGTAAAACGCTTCATAGGGCTCCCTCCATTTGGATCCATTCTACGATATCAGTGATTCCGCAACGCAACGCTTTGTATCTTTTTGTAATGATCTTTCGCTTTACAGACAGCGGCGCTTTTAATCGCCCCAAAACCTGTCTGCTTTGTCCAAAGATTTTCTTGTAGGTTATCAGCCTATGTCATAGCACATGGTAAAAAACACATATTCCTTTTGTTCGGATCTTCCGAACGTCCTTCATTGTAGCACATAATCTCAAAGATTTCAAGGCGATTTGCCGAAATAATAAACTATTTTTTATGTCCTTTCAAACTGGTCGTTTTTGATCTTCAATGTATGAAATATCCTTATTTTGTCTTGGTTTTGCCATAAATTCCATTTATGATCCAAAATAAAAAAAACAGCGCTCGAAAAAGATTTTTCTCTTCGAACGCTGTTTTGCTTTTTCCCGCTTTATGTCCGTCACCAACAGACAAATTTGTTTCTTCTCTTTTGTCTATTCCTCCCCATAAGAAACAGAATGGTTCAAATTCAAATTTTTTCCGTCCACTAAAATGATATCTTCACCGATTTTAATAATGTGACTCATGGGGATCACCTGGTCATACTCTTTTTTAAAGAATCGTAGAAAATTGCCTTCTTCCGGTAAAATGACCGCCGTTACTTTCCCGTCTCTCAAATTGATCTCAATATCCTTTACATTTCCGATTTTTTTCCCGTCATTGATATCGATCACATCCATTTCCTGCATTTTAGAAATCGTTATCATTCCGCCCCCTCCTTTTCCGCCGGTTTGAAATAAAGCCTTCTATTTATCTTTATGTCGGACAAAGGTCTGTTATGCAGGCATGTTTCACCCTTTCTTTTAATAAAATTTCTCTTTATTGTATGTGTCTTCCGATCCTTTCTCTAAACATATTTCCGCATGTGCTTTAAAGCGGATTTTTCCAGCCTGGATACCTGCGCTTGAGAAATGCCGATCTCATCCGCCACTTCCATCTGTGTTTTACCGGAAAAAAAGCGGAGAGAAAGAATCCGCTTTTCCCTGTCATTCAATTTCTTTAACGCTTCTTTGATGGCAATGGCTTCCAGCCAAAATTGGTCTTTATTCTTTTGATCATCGATCTGGTCCATGACAAAGATCGGATCGCCGCTGTCATGATAAATCGGTTCAAACAAAGAGATCGGATCCTGGATGGCGTCCAGCGCAAAAACGATCTCTTCCGGCTCTGCCATCAGCTCTTTTGCGATCTCATGGATGCTGGGCTCTTTGCTGTACTGATTGATAAACCGATCACGGACCTGCAGCGCTTTAAACGCCATATCTCTTAAACTTCTGGAAACTCGAATGGGATTGTTATCCCTCAAATATCTTCTGATTTCTCCGATGATCATGGGTACTGCGTAAGTAGAAAACCGGACATTTTGAGACAGATCAAAATTATCGATGGATTTGATCAGCCCGATACAGCCCACCTGAAATAAGTCATCCGGATTCTCTCCCCTGTTGTGAAATCTTTGGATGACGCTCAAAACCAAACGAAGATTCCCCTGTATCAATTTTTCCCTGGCGGAAGAGTCTCCGTTTTGCATTTTTACAAAAAGTTCTTTCATTTCCGCATTCTTTAACACCGGCAATTTGGAAGTATTGACACCGCAAATCTCTACCTTATTCATTTTTCAATTCCTCCCAATTCGTTCCTCAAATTTTCTTTCTATTTTCATTATTACCAAGCGTGTTAAAGTTATACTTTTGTATGATTTTATTTTTATTTTGAAAAAAATACCACGTTTTTGATATTTCCCTTCATTGAAAATCCAACTCCTTTTTAGCAAAATGTAAATTTCTCAAAATAAATGTGTGTTCTTGCTAAAAATCATGTATAATAAAAGAAAAGGCACTATTGATAACTTTCCAAAACAAAATCGGATCGTAGGAAAGAAAATTCAGGAGGGATTATCTATGGAAGAAGTGAGAATTGTTCGTGTCCAAGAAAAGTACATTGAATCTTATTGGAAAACACTTTATCAAGTAGCAACAGAAAGAAAGTATCTCTATACCACAAAAGGATTTACTTTAGAAGACACTACTGAATTTGTCACCGCCCATATCAAGTCCAGAGAGCCTGATTTTTTTGCTGTAACAGATGATGACCAAGTGGTTGGATGGTGCGATATCGCGCACCGCAAATATGATATCTTCCAACACATTGGGGTATTGAGCATGGGACTTTTAAGTGAGTATCGAGGAAAAGGCATCGGTACCAGACTCTTGGAAACCACCATTAAATCCGCGCAGAAAAAAGGAGTGGAAAAAATAGAGATCGATGTATTTGCTTCCAATATGCGCGCTATCAGCCTTCTGAAAAAATTCGAATTTTTTGAAGAAGGAAGAAGATTGAAATCCGCTAAAATAGATGGTGTCTACGATGACATGGTCATGATGGGAAAATTTTTGAACAAGTCATTAGAACCGGAAAATATATAACTATAAACATGATAAGACAAAATAAAAAAAGTCAAAGAGTGATTCACTCTTTGACTTTTTTGTTTTC
>JAEEYS010000182.1 GCA_016288255.1 Bacillota bacterium | reverse complement strand
CGGACTTCCCGCTCCTTCTATCACAATGACATCGTATTCTAAAGCAAGACTATGGTACGCTTCCAAAACAGCCGGAATGAATTCCCGCTTTTTGCGATAATATTCCATCGCGTTCATGTTTCCTTTGGCTTCCCCGTTCACGATCACTTGGCTTCCCACATCTGTCGTAGGCTTTAACAAAATGGGATTCATGCGGACATCCGGCAAAATCCCGGCCGCTTCCGCCTGCACGACCTGTGCTCTTCCCATTTCGCCGCCGTCTTCCGTAATAAAGGAATTCAGCGCCATATTTTGACTTTTAAACGGTGCCACACGATACCCGTCTTGCTTGAAAACGCGGCACAGTCCGGCCGCCAGCAGGCTTTTGCCGGCATTGGACATCGTCCCTTGGATCATAATATTTTTTGCCATACTTACCTCTTCTTACATACTGATTTGATCGCTTCGATCAACATGATGTTTTCTTCATGGCGCCGCACCGCGATACGGTACCACCCGGCCTTCAGTCCGGCGTAATTGTCACAGTTTCGAACAGCGATCCCTTGTTTTTTCAATTCCTGGTCTAAATGGACAGGCCCCTGCCACAACAAAAAATTCGCGCTGGACGGACATACCCAAAATCCCAATTCTTTTAGCTTTTCCATTAGCCATTGGCGTTCTTTTAGGATCAGTTCTTTCGTTCTCTTTAAAAATTCCTGCTCTTTTAAAGCAGCGATCCCCGCGGCTTGCGCCGGCAAAGATACGTTCCATGGCTGCACAGTTTTTGACATGTTCTCCAAAAGCTCCCTGTCGGAGCTCATGCCATACCCCAATCGAACTCCCGCCATCCCGTAGCTTTTTGTAAAAGCTTTCAGGATAAACATTTCGGGATACTGCTTCAAGTATTTTTTCATGCTGATCCCCTCTTGTGTCAGATCCAAAAAACACTCATCCAAAAAAAGGCGCATGTTGTTTGCTTTGCACAGTTTCAGTATCTCTTCCAGCAAAGAAATCGAGATCAGTTTTCCCGTGGGATTATTGGGATTGCATAAAAAAATCACTTCCGGTTTTTTTTCTTCTATATAATCCAAAAAATCTTCCGTCAGCTCAAATGCATTTTCTTTTTTCAGTAGATATCGCTCGATCTGGCACCCCACTCTTTTCAAAGACAAAGAATATTCCGAAAAAGTCGGGGCGGTTTCCACCGCCAGTTTTGGCTTTCGGGCTTCGGCATAGGAATAGATCAATTCTGCCGCGCCGTTGCCGCAAAGAAGATATTCCTTCGGCACCTCTTCCGATTCCGAGATCGCCTGTATCAGTTTTCTGCAGTACGGATCGGGATAATGATGCACCAAAGGAAGCGCTTCTTTCATAGCGTCCAAAACGCCCTTCGGGGTCCCGAAAGGATTGGTGTTGGCCGAATAGTCCAGCCGAATCGGTTTTTCATAAATATCTCCGCCGTGCGGATTGTTGGTTTGATAAAGCATTCTGCTCTCCTCACAATATCATGATCAGGATCCATTTGATAAGCAAACAAAAAAGCAAAGCCAAAACAGCTGTCCCGTAGAGAAGCCGACAAGCAAGAGGAATATCTTCCTGTTCAATTTCCCGTAAAGCATCCCCGATATATTTCTTTTTATGGAGCACGCCGTGATACCAGGCGTCTCCCGCCAGGCGGATCCCAAGAAGCCCCGCGCAAACCGATTCTGTCTGCGCCGAATTGGGGCTGGCGTGGTTCCTTCGATCTCTTTTGAAGATCTTCCACCCGTTTTTGGTATCCAGCTTTAAAAACCATCCTGCAACAAGCATCAAGAACGCGGACAGCCTTGCGGGAATAAAATTCATCACGTCATCCGCTTTTGCCGGGATAAAACCAATATTTTGATAAGGCGGTTCTATATATCCCAGCATGGAATCCATGGTATTGACCGCTTTATAAAAAAATCCCAAAGGTGCTCCTCCCAAAGCAAGAAAGAACAAAGGCGCCACCACGCCGTCCGAGGTGTTCTCCGCCACTGTTTCCACCGCCGCCCTTGTGATCGCTTTTTCATCCAGCTTTGCCGTATCCCGTCCTACGATCATAGAAATAGCATGTCTGGATTTTTCGATATCTCCGCTTTTTAGTGCGGCAAACACTTTCATGCTCTCGTCTTTTAAGGATTTTACGGCAAGGATCTGCCAACACATAATGCTTTCTATAAAAAGCCGCAGCCAAGGACTGATTTTCTGACAGCACCAAAGGATACACCCCGATACCAAGGCGGCAGAAAACGCCACTATGACCCACAAAAAGCCTCCCGCCGTTTTTTCTCCGGCAGGCGTTGCGGGAAACAGGCGGCGAAAATTTTTCTCTAAACCCGATATCATTTTTCCGATCAGTATGACCGGATGCGGGAACCCATGGGGGTCCCCCAGGATCAAATCGATCCCAAATCCGATCACCAATGCAAAGAGGGACCATTTCATTCTTTTTTGCCTCCGTTTTGCATGGTAAAAATATAGATCGGATTTTGTCCCGTCATCAAATGATATTCCCCCAGTTTTCTGGCACGGGCAACGTTCATGGAAACGACCTCCGTTTCCGTAAAGGCAAATTCTTTCATACACGCATTCAATTCCGTTATCGTTTCCAAAGAAATGGCCGTTGCCACGATACGAACAGATGGATTTTTGGTCAGTAGATTCCCTATGATCTCTTTCATATTACCGGAACTTCCGCCGATAAACACATGGGTCGGTGTCGGCAGGTCTTCCAACGCTTCCGGCGCGCGGCCCCCTACCACCGTCAGGTTTTTCAGTCCGAAACGCTCTTTGTTGTCCTGCAGCAGTTTCAAGGCGGATTCTTTTTGTTCTATGGCATAGACCCATCCTTTGCGCGCTTTTAAAGCCATTTCGATCGCCACGGAACCGGTCCCCGCTCCAACATCCCAGCAGATTGCTCTTTCTGTCAGTTTCAATTTAGACAAAGAGACCGAACGCACCTCATTTTTGGTCATGGGAACGATCCCTTCCTTGCCGGAGCCTCTCTGAAATTCCTCATCCGGCAGTCCATGAGTTATCACAGCGTCCGGAAAAGCATTTTCGACCAAAACCACGCTGAGCGGATCATGCTTCCCATCTGCCAGCTCTTTTGCCGTACCTGTTGTGATCTTTTCATCCGAATAGCTCAATCTTTCTCCGATATAAATTTTTACTTGTTCCAAACCGCTTTGTATCAGGGTATGACATAGCGCATTCACGCCATCTTGACCGCCTACCAATACAAAAGTGCGGAAATTTCTTTTTATGTCTAAAGCAATGTTCTGTTCTCTGCCATGCAGACTGATTACGTTGATCTCTTCATAAGAAATCCCCAGTTTAGCGGAAAAATACGCCAAAGAGCTGATACCGGGCAAAACCTTTACTTCACAACGATCCAAAAGAGGCAAAAGTTTTTTTGTCCCGCTGAAAAAACCCGTATCCCCTGACATCACTACCGTAAAATGCCGATATTCGGGATGATTCAGGATAAAATCCGCGATTTTATCGGGTGAGATCGTGTCATATACCGCCTGTCCTACAGAACCGACCGCTTTGAGCATACGGCTTGCTCCGATCAAACAATCCGCATGAGTGATAGCTTTACGAACTTCTCCCGTCATGGCGTCCCGATTTCCCGGGCCAATGCCCACAACAGTGACATCAGGTCTGTTCACACAAGAAAACCGCTTACATAGGATCTCGATCACTTCCGAAAAAGAAGACCCCTCTTTTTGCGGCGGACGGCCTATCACGACCAGCTGTGTCTTTGTCTTTTGCGCCGCTTTTACTTTTTCGTCAAATCCGCCTGTCGTACCGCCGTCTTTTGTCACCAAATATTTTGCGGAAATGGATTTTAACATGGCGATATTCATTTCTTCCGAAAAAGGCCCTTGTATCGCGATGATATGCGCAGGCAAGAGTCCTGCCTTCTGACAAGCCTCCAAGGAAGAGTTTACAGGTAAGACCCGCGCATAAACACGATTTGTAAAATCTTCTATCCCCGTATATTTCAAAAGCTCTTTGCTTCCTGTCGTCAGCAAGATAGTTCCTTCCGTCGAATTTAAAAAATCCACCGCCGCGGCGATATCGGAAACGAACACAGCGTCAGAAGATAAAGAAGAATCTTCTCTTAGCAGTCTCAAATATTCCGTACCCGTCAGACCGCAGGCAGACTCGATGTTGTTCGTCACGTCTGCCGCGTAAGGATGCGTAGCGTCTATGACCAGATCGTATCTTGTGTCGGACAGCATTTGGATCATTTCTTCTTTTGTCAGTCTTCTTGCCGAAACATGCAGATTTTTAGCCGGTTTCAAAAGCGTTTCCCCGTATTCCGTGGCAACACAAGCCGTTACAAAAAGGTCCTGCGCGCTTAAAAACTCTACCAGTTTTCGTCCTTCTGTGGTGCCGGCAAATACACAAATCTTATACATCGTCATATCCCCTTGGCGTGATCATATTTTCACTGATTTGTTTTGTCATTTCGTTGCCGATAAAAATCGTACAAAACATATCCGCTTTCGCATCTTTTAATTCTTTAAGCGATAAGATTCTTCTATTTTCTCCCTCTCTGCCGATATACTGCGCGATACCGCAAAGACGGTCTTCCGGCAAATAGCGAAGCAAAATATCACAGGCGCGTTTTAAATGCTCCGGTCTGCCTTTGCTGACCGGGTTATACAGCACGATCGACAGATCTGCCACAGCGGCCGCCTCCAGCCGTTTTTCGATCTTTTCCCACGGGGTCAGCCGATCGCTTAGGCTAATCACCGCAAAATCGTGGGTCAGCGGCGCGCCCAACACCGCTGCGCCGCTACTGGCGGCAGTGATACCAGGAATCACTTCGATTTCCGGTTCGGGGGAATCCCCTTTCAGTTCATACACCAGCGCCGCCATCCCGTAGATCCCGCTGTCACCGGAACAAACCATAGCAACGGTTTTTCCCGTTTTCGCAATATCAAGCGCCATCTGACAGCGCTTTGTTTCCTTTGTCATGGGTGTCGTTAAAAATTCTTTGTCCCCATAACGTTCCTTGACCAGATCCACATAAACGGTATAGCCGATGATCACATCACAGCTTTTCAAAGCAAGGTCTGCTTTGATCGTCATATTTTCATAGTTTCCGGGTCCGATACCCACTACAATCAGTTTACCCAAAATGCACCTCCAAATGCTCTGCCGCAATCGCTATGGTGACGCCATTTATGGCAGTTTTTTTTCACAATCAGCCGTTTTGCTCCCATTGCCGCCGCGCGTTCACAGACATTGTCCACCCCTGTGACGTCTTTTACAAAAGAAGAAGGCGTAAAATCTCCTTTTGCGGCCTGCAATTCTTCCGCTTTATAAAATACGGTCTGCCATTGGTTTTTTTCCGCATAGGTAAGCAGACCTTTTTCCTCTTTTTTAAGATCAATAGACGCCACGCACTTGATCGCCCGCTTGTCGATACGATAAGTATCGAGAACCTGTTCTACGGCCTGATCGATCGTTTCGGCTTCCGTTCCTTTTCGGCAGCCGATCCCCAAATGAAGAACAGGCGGAATCAAGCGCAGTGTCCGCTTAAAAGGCGTTTTCTTTTCCCAACTGAGACAGATCCCTAGCTCTCCCTCTTCTCCCGGGACTACTCCTTTCGGGTAGTCGGACATAACGGGAAAATCCGAACAGACGGGAATATCTCTTTCTAATATCTCCGCGGAAACCGCTTTTGCCAGCGCCATTTTGTCTATGATAAAACCATTTTTGGTTGCCCAGGTATCCACGGAAAATCTATGATTGACGTCCGTTGCCGTCGTAATGACGGGAACGGCGCAAAGAGTCTTAGCGATTTGTTTTGCCAGCTCATTTGCCCCGCCGATATGGCCGGACAAAAGAGGTATCACGTATTTTCCCCCATCGTCCGCACAAATCACCGCAGGGTCCGTTCGCTTGTCTTTTACATGAGGCGCGATCTCTCTTACGGCGATCCCCGCGGAACCCACAAAGATCATCGCGTCTGCCCAGGCAAAAAGTTCTCCGTAAAATGTTTTGGAAGGATGTAAAAAGGGCAAAAAACCGTTTTCTTGAAACCGCTCCATGGTATAAGCTTTTTGCTCCGCATCCGGAAAACAGGTTAATATTTTACGCGCCGTATCGCATCCGCGGCGGCTAAAGGCAAAAACCGCGACCTTCATTCTGTTGCCCCACGATATCCCGCTGTAAAACCCGGATGATATAAAAGAGACCGTAAATAAGTATCTCCCATGCAGTTTCCCACAATGATCAGGGAAGTTTTTGTCAAACCGTTATTCGTTACCGTTTCATGGAGCGTTCCCACTGTACAGCGCAGGATCTTTTCTTCCGGCCATGTGGCCTTGTATACTACAGCCACGGGCGTATCCTGGGGATATCCCCCTTCCAGCAGTTCCTTTTGCAGATTCTTTGTCAAAGATGTGCTCAAAAATAAGATCATGGTAGCTTGATGAGCAGCCAATGCTAGAATGGATTCCTTTTCGGGAACAGGGGTCTGTCCTGCCGCGCGGGTAATGATCACCGTCTGGCTGACGTCAGGTAATGTATATTCTGTCTTTAAAGAAGCGGCCGCGCCGCAAAAAGAGCTTACGCCGGGACAAACATCATAGTCGATCTTTTGTTTATCCAGTTCATCGAACTGTTCCCTTACCGCGCCGTAAATACTGGAATCTCCCGTATGCAGCCGCACCGTAGTTTTTCCCAGAGATTCCGCTTGTTTTATCACTTCTATCACCTGTTCCAGCGTCATTTCAGCGCTGTTATGGATCTCGCATCCTTCTTTTGTATAGGTCAAAAGCTCCGGATTCACCAAAGAACCCGCATAGATTACCACGTCCGCTTCTTTTAAAAGCCGAGCTCCTCTCACCGTGATCAAATCAACTGCACCGCTTCCCGCGCCGACAAAATGTACCATAGATTTATCCCTCCGTAATATATTTTAAAAGCGACCGGGCGTTTTCCGTTTCACATAAAAATCCGTATTCTTTTGAAAAAAGGATCGCTCCCGTTTCGATCGCCCCGCCCACTTGATGATTCATGATAAATGCGATTCTTTCTGTGATACGACGTAATGTCTCTTCACAGATCTTTTCTTCTTTTAAAATGCGGACAGCGTCATCGCAGGTAGCGCACTGCAGCAGTTCCGCAATGCGTTCTCTGCCAAGACCCGCCGCTCCCCCATGAGCCGCCAATATCTCCATACGGCAGTCTCCGTATTTTGAATGAGTGTTCAGCATACCGCCTGCCAGCTTGACCAGCTTGCCGATATGCCCGACCAAAAGCGCCCCTTTAAACTGCAGCTCTCTGCAGCTTTCCAAAGCATCTCCGATAAAATTGGATGTCATGACCGCTGTTTTCGGATCCACCTCAATATTTTGTTTGATGTAATCCGCCCCATAATTGCCCGGTGTCAATAGAACATATTCCGCTCCATTTTCCCGTTTTTGTCTTAACTCTATTTTGATCGTATCGATCAGCGCCTGCTCGCTCATAGGTTCCACGATCCCTGTGGTACCCAAGATAGAAATGCCTCCCACGATGCCAAGGCGGGGATTGAATGTCTTTTTTGCCAATTCTTCCCCCTTTGGTACAGAGATCACTACTAAAAGGCCCCCCTGATAATCTGTCAAGCGGCAGACTTCCTCTACATTTTCTAAAATCATTTGCCGCGGCACGGAATTGATGGCTGCCGCTCCCACAGGCTGATCCAATCCGCGTTTTGTCACTCGGCCCACACCTTTTCCGCCTTCGATCAAAATACCCGGCGTTTCGGAAAAAGAAACTGAGGCAAACACATAAGCTCCTTTTGTAATATCCGGATCATCCCCGCTGTCCTTTTCAATGGCGCAGGAAACCGTATTTTCTCCCATCTCGATATGGTGTACAGCCAGGTCCAACTCGATTCCTTTTGGCGTTTTTAACCCGATCCGCTCCTTCTTTCTTCCCGAAAGCAGCATCCAAGCCGCCGCTTTAGCCGCCGCGGCAGCGCAGGAACCGGTAGTATATCCCAGCCGAAGCTTTTTTCCGTCTTTTACGATATATTCTTCCCTAACCATCACCGCATGATTTGATATAATAAAGCATTACAGATGGAAGCAGCCACATTGCTGCCGCCTTTGCGTCCTCTTGCCACGATATAAGGCGCATCGGACGCGATGATCAGCTCTTTGCTTTCCACCACATTCACAAACCCTACCGGCACACCAATGATCAAAGCAGGAGACAGTTTGTCCGCATCCATGAGCTCCCTGATACAAATGAGAGCTGTCGGGGCGTTCCCGATGGCAAAAATACAGGGTTTTTTTAAATTCGCCGCCCGTTCCATAGAAACAATGGCGCGGGTAATGCCTCTTTCCTTCGCTTCTTTGGCAACATCCGCATCAGACATAAAGCAGTGTACTTCTCCTCCTAATTTAGATAAGATCGTCTTGTTGATCCCGGCTTTTGCCATCTGCGTGTCCGTCACGATATCACAGCCGTCTTTTAACGCCTTGATCCCCAGTTTGACCGCATCCTTTGAAAATACCAGATTATCCGCGTAATCAAAATCTGCGGTGGTATGGATCGCCCGTTTGATAACAGGTTCCTCTTCCGGCAAAAACTGTCTGTCCCCCAAAAGTTCCGTAATGATCTCAAAACTTCGTTTTTCAATATCCATGGGTTTGATTTTTTCTATCATGGCAGTGTTTCTCCTTTAAACATGCTTCATAAAAACGGATCGCAAAGTTCGTATTGGCATAAAAATGAAAATGAGGATAACCGGCGTAAAGATGCTCTCCCCCAAATACGCAATCCCATGTTTTGCCGGATGCTTTTCGCGCGGTAAAACTTGCGCCGGGATATTCATTGTCCCAGTAATGGAATTCATGCCCGCATATTTCTTCTCCCGCTTTGCAAAGCAGATTGTCTTCCTTTGCTTTTAGTATAACATAACCAAACCGGGTCAGTTTCCCCGTATTCAAACTTTTGCCCGGCAAATAGTTCACCATAGGATCTTCACCGATAGCCTCAGTCAAATACATAAACCCGCCACATTCCGCAATACAGGGCGTCTTTTTTTCAAGCGCCTGTTTCACGGATAACAGCATAGAGGCGTTTTTACTCAGCTCTTTGCTATAAAGCTCAGGATACCCTCCTCCAAAATAAATGCCATGGATATCAGAAGGAAGCGCCTCATCCGTAAGAGGACTAAAGGAAATCAACTCCGCTCCCATTTCCGTCAAAGCATCCAAGCTGTCCTTATAATAAAAACAAAAAGCTTCATCCATAGCAACTGCGATACGGACTTTCTCTTGATACTTCGGCAAAACCACCGGTTCGTAAGAAACCGGCGGCGCGTTTTTCGCCAATTGAAGAAGCCCGTCTATATCAATGGATTTTTCCGCATTTTCGGCTAAAATCCGCAATTTTTCTTTCCAATCTTTTACTTCCGCCGCGGTGATCAGACCCAGATGCCGGCTTTCAAATCTGCAGTCAGGCAGACTGGGCAAAAATCCCAGAGGAATGATCTTCCCAAAAAATCGTTTTTTGATCTCTGCGGCGAGTATTTGATACGTCATAGCGGTGCATTGATTTAAAATCACGCCGCATATAGTATTGTCCGGATAGAAACTCAAAAATCCCTGGATCATGGCCAAAACAGACAAAGACGCTCCCTTGGCGCCCACCACAAGCACTACCGGGCTGTCTGTATTTTTCGCGATCTCATAGGTGCTTGCTTTTGGGTCGGACATACTCATACCATCGTAAAAGCCCATGACTCCTTCGATGAGATTGATGTCCCGATCCGCCGCATTCTTGGCCAATAGATACTTTAACGTGTTTTCCGAAAAGAAAAAAGAATCTAAATTGGCGCTTTTTGCTCCGATGATCTTGCTGTGAAACATGGGATCGATGTAATCCGGGCCGCATTTGAAGGCACCGACTTTGAGCCCGCGGTTTACCAGCGCCTGCAGTACTGCGCAGGAAACCGTGGTCTTGCCGCACCCGCTGTTCGTTCCGGCCAAAACAATTCTCTGCACCGTCTGTTTCATACTATTTCCTCCCATCCCCGTCTGCTATAGAGCTCAAATCGGTCAAGACAGGAATATTTCTTTCTTTTGCCAGCTGCAGCAGTTTGCTGTTGAGCTGATTGAATTCCCCCATGGGCGTTCCCGCGTCGATAACGGTCTTACACTGTAACAACAGCGCCGCCGCCGCGTCAAAACGATCCTCTTTCATAGGTTCAAAAGCAGGCGCCGTGATGACATGTTCGCTCAAATCTTTTGCGACCTGACAGTCGATGTCGTTTTCATACAAGATCCCTGTCGCAAAAGGGATCTGTCTTTTTTGCAGCGCTCTGTAGCAGGGGATCCCGTATCCGCCGCCGGCGACCACAAAAATTTGAGGCTCCCCTTCCGGTTTGGTCAATTCCACGCTTCCGAAATATAGATTATAAGAACCCTTTTTGATCTCATATAACTTTTCGATCGTATCTTTTTTCAAAACTTCTTCCGGCGGCCCAAAAGCCGCGATTTGATCTCCCTTTACACAGATCAAATAGTCTGAGATCTTTGTGGCAAGATCGATCTCATGAAGAGACATGATCACGGTGATCTTCTTTTCTTTTGCCATTTCCCGAAGAATGTCCAAAAGTTCGATCTTATGGCGTACATCCAGATATGCCGTGGGTTCATCCAAAACGATCACTTCCGGCTCCTGGCAGATGGCCCGCGCCAATAAGACGCGCTGTTTCTGCCCGTCCGACAGCGTCAAGAAATCCTGCGACGCCAATTCCAGCGCATGAACACGCTCTAAGGATTCCAACACGATTTTCTTATCCTTTTCCGTCAGTTTTCCGATCATATTGGTATAAGGATAACGGCCCATAGCCACCACTTCCGCACAGCTCATCAATTCCGGCCGGATCCGCTCCGTCAAAACCACCGCCATGCTTTTGGCCATATCCTTTAACGACCATTTGGAAATTTCAAAGTGATCTATATATACTGCGCCGTGTATCATGGGGATCTGCCTTGTAATGGATTTTAGGATCGTGGATTTCCCCGCCCCGTTGGGGCCGATCAGCGTCAGAATCTTTCCTTTTTCGATTTCGATATTGATATCATGGATCAAAATCTTGCCGTTGTAGCCCACAGCCATATCTTCTGTTTTAAAATAAGCGTCCATATTATTCCTCCTGTGACTTACGGCGTTTCACCATGATATAGATGACGATCGGCGCGCCAAAAATAGAGGTCACGGTACCGATCGCCAGTTCTGTCGGCGCAAAAACGGTTCTTGCGATCAGATCGCAAAAAACACAAAAGACCGCGCCGCAAATAAAACTGGATGGGATGACCAATGCCGGTTTCGCGTTTTTGAGCAGTGTGCGGGTAATATGAGGGACCGCGATCCCCACAAAAGAAATGGGGCCTGCCAACGCGGTCACGCAAGAAGAAAGCAGACTGGAAAGCAGGATCAAAATGACCCGAAACGGTTTGATATTGATCCCCATGCTCTGCGCGTATCCTTCTCCAAGGGCATAAGCGCCCATAGGCTTTGACAAAAGCCACGCCGCTATCAGTCCCGGTATGCAAAGAAGTAAAGCCGTCTTGACATTTCCCCAGCTTGCGCCGGAAAAAGTCCCCATGGACCAGCTGGTCAAATTTAAAATATCGTGGTCATTCGCAAAAGTGATCAAAAAGTCCGTAGCGGCGCTGCAGATATATCCTACCATGATCCCAATGACCAAGAGCATAGACATGTTTTTTACCCGCTGTGAAAACAAGAGCACAATAGACGTAATGATCAAAGAGCCTCCAAAAGCGGCTATGATCAGTGTACCTGCTCCTACATGCCCGATATACCGCGTCAAAAAGATCAGTGTGAATCCCACCACCATTTTGGCGCCGGAAGAGATCCCCAGTACAAAAGGTCCTGCAATGGGGTTGCGGAAAAATGTCTGCAGCAAAAAGCCCGACACAGCCAACGCGCCGCCCAAAACGGCCGCCAAGAGCATACGAGGCATCCGAATGCCGAAAATGATCTGACTTTCTGTGGTGGCATTGATCGTATTATTGAGCTCCTGCAGATATTTGCCCCCGGAAAACAGATTTTTAATGCCGTATCGGACCGCATTCCAAATCATCCCAAAGATTTCTTTGCCCGGGATGCTGACCGATCCGATATTGACATTTAAGACCAAGCCCCAGGCCAATAGAGCCACTAAGATGAGGATCACCACAGTAAATCGGCTGAGATCCGAAAAATTCAGTTTTGAGTTCGTTTCCTTTTGTGATTCCATTTCCTTTTCCCTTTCCATAGGCACATTTGCGCCCTGATCCTACTGCAATTTATGAAGATATTCCAGTTCCGTCAAAGAAGGATCATCGCTCGTCAAAATGATATGAAAGTTCTTGATCATCTGTCCAAGCTCCATGGTTTCCTGAAACATGTTTTTGTTGGTACACCAAACGTTCCCGGTTTGTACCGCTTTGAAATTTTTCAACACATCACTTAACGCAAGAAATTCTTCCATCGTCCCGATCTCTCCGCCGATGGTGCTGTTATAGATAATATAATCGGCGTCTTTTGCCGTTGCAAAAAAAGTTTCCATTTCGATCGTTACGGTAGACGTACTCGTTTCGGGATCTCCCAGATTGTCAAAGATATATTTTCCCCCCGCAAGCTCTATCATTTTGCTGACATAGTCCCCTGTTTTACGCGCCACAACAAAGCCCGATGAGCTGATATGGAAAAAGGCCACTGTCTTTTCTGTTCTTTCTGTTTCGGAAACCTCTTCCAAATAAGAAACCTGCTTTAAAAACAGTTCCTCCGCTTTTTCTTCCTCATTCAACAGCGCGCCGTACAGCTTGATCCATTCCGTGCGTCCCAAAGGATGCGGTTCATGGCTGGACTGATCGACCAAAACGGCGATCCCTAAACTTTCCAATTTTTCTTTTACTTCCGATGCATGTCCTATCATAGTAGATTCTACCGCTAACTTGCAGGAATGATCAAGGATCATTTCATAATCCGGTTCACTGTATTTCCCTGCGTATAAAAGGTCCCCGTTTTGCATGGCCTTTACGGCATTTTCGATATACCAGCCATCTTCACGGGTACCGGACAGCTTCAAAGCATCCAGTCTGTCCAAGGCGTCAAAAAGGCACATGGCCGAAGTAGCCGCCAAATAGATGTTCTCAATAGGCTGATATAACGGCACAATATCCGATGAGATCCCTTTTGGCAACTCTTTTCCTTCCGGTACAACCAAAAAACGACTGTCATCAGCCAGGGTGATCAGCTTGTATCCGTCTTCGTAGTAGTCGACCGAAAACTCTTCGGCATATTTTAACTCCATTGTGCCGATCGGTTCCCAGCCGTTTCCCAGACCGGTTTCTTCTCTCTGCTGGCTGCAGCCGCCCATACTTGCTATGATACAACAAACACATAGCAGAACAGCAATGATACGTTTCATGCTTATTCTCCTTTTAATGTAGAACTGTCAAAATATAGCGTATATTCGATCAAATGCGGTTGACTCATAGCGACGGTCAACGCGCTTACTGGCATTTCCTGATCAAATACGATCGGTATTTCAAAGGTAGAATTCCCGCTTTCCTGTATCGGGTCATACTGCACTTCGTCAATGATCATATATTCGTAGTGAGGACTGCTCCAAACGATCGTTGCTGTCGCTTCTCCGTTTTCCACCACTACCGTTGCTTCTTCGATACTGGCTTTCCCCGATCCGCCGGAAAGTGTCGCGTCCACAGAATACGTCCCGTCCGCGATCCCTTTTTCGGAACATCCCGCAAAACAAATACACATTACTAGGATAAAACAAAAAATCAATGCTGCTGTTTTTCTTCTGTTCATCTTCTCTTCCTGCCTTTATTTTGAATTCAGCGCGTCTGCCGGGATCGTATCCGCTTTAAACACCAAAATACGATCATACCACTGTTCTTTTTTGATGCTCCATGCAGCGCAGTCAATTTCTTTATCCAGCGCTTCCACCGGAACAGTAAATGTTTTTGCGCCCTCTTCATCCAAAACGAATGGGATATAAGTATCTTCGGAATCCTTCAGCGCTTCTTCTCCCGTACCCATATAGAGTTTTCCGTAACCTTGTCCGCTCATGGTCATAACTGCGTTCATTTCTCCGTTTTCCACAGTCAATTCGCATTTTACCACGCGAAACATGGAAGAGCTGGAATCCACGTCGATTTCATACACACCGTCTTTTATTTGATCTGCAGAGATCGGATTTAACACTCTTTCCTCTGTTTCTTCTGTTCCTTCTCCCGTTTCTCCTTGTTCCGTAGCAGTTCCTTCACCGGAGCCGTCTTCTGTGCTGCTGTCCGGGCCTGCGGAACAAGCCGCCATAAAAGTCATTAAAAATACCAACAATACTATTATAGATAGTTTTTTCATACTATATCTCCTTATATACGTAAACGGCTTCTGCGCATACGAACGCACGCACAGAAGCCGCAGAATCAGCTTTTTGATTATTCAGCTATTGTAGCAGCTAAATGATCAACGATCATTTTTTGAACGCCCGGGTATTGTCCCAAACCTTTTAATACGCATTCTACTTCAAATCCTGCATTGGTAAAGATCGTTTTCCAAGAATCTTCTTCATCCCCTGCCATATCGTTGTTTGCGTGGTCCCCGGCAACGATCATCAAAGGCAGTAAAACAACTTTTTGAGCGCCGGATGCTTTTGCAAGCGCTACAACGTCGTCAACGGAAGGTGTTGCTTCTACTGTTCCGATGAAGTAGTTGTTATAACCTGCAGCTGTGATTTTTTCCTG
>JAEEYS010000181.1 GCA_016288255.1 Bacillota bacterium | reverse complement strand
TCCATCTCATCCAAATAAGGTCTTACGGAAGCGTCGCTTGGCATTCTCCAATCTCCTCTGGGAGAAAGGTTGATCGACCCCACTTTCGGTCCGTCCGGCAAACAGGACCGTTTGAACTGTTGACTGAAGAAGCGGTAATAGAACGTTCTGAGCCATTTATAAATATATTCCGGTTCATATTCTTCCTGAAAAGCTTCTCTTGCCAAATAGAATATTTTTTTCGGCATGAATCCGAAACGAACGGTATAATATAAGAAAAAGTCATGCAGCTCATAAGGCCCTACGATCTCTTCCGTTTTTTGATCGATTTCTCCGTCCTCTTTAGCCGGCAAAAGTTCCGGGCTCACCGGCGTATGGAGCACGTCCGTCAAGATCTCTCTGATCTCCTGATTTTCTATGGTTTCGCTGACCCAGCCAATCAAATGTCTTGCCAATGTTTTCGGCACGCCGGCATTGACGCCGTAATTGGACATGTGATCTCCGTTATAAGTCGCGAATCCCAGCGCCAGTTCGGATAAATCACCTGTGCCGATGACCAGTCCTTTTTCCTGGTTCGCGATATCCATCAAGATCTGTGTCCGTTCCCGCGCTTGAGAATTTTCATATACTACATCTTTTACTCCTATGTCATGTCCAATATCCAAAAAATGCTGTTTTACCGCGTTGGCGATGGGGATCTCTCTAAAAGATACCTTGAGCCGTTTGATCAGTTTGACAGCGTTTTGATAGGTCCGATCCGTTGTCCCGAATCCCGGCATGGTGATACCGATAATATTTTCCCTGGGCAGATTCAACAGATCAAAAGTCTTTACCGTCACCAGCAAAGCCAGCGTGGAATCCAACCCGCCGGAAATACCCACAACGGCATTTTTTGATTTCGTGTGTTCCAATCGTTTAGCCAGCCCATTGACCTGTATTTGAAAAATTTCCTCACAGCGTTCTTTTCTCATGGCGGTATCACCGGGTACAAAAGGCATTTTATCGATCGCTCTTGTCAAAGAAGCAATCTGCGTGTCTTTTAAGGCTACCTCTATTTTTCTGTATTCTTTATGATATTGTCCGGCGCTTTCCGCATAAATATTTTTGTCGTTTCTGTCTTTTATCAGCCGTTCCACGTCCACTTCGGTAAAAATAAAATGATCTTCTCCCAAGAACCGTTCTGATTCTGCTAAAACGATCCCGTTTTCCGCGATCAGCGCATGCCCCGAAAAAACCACGTCCGTCGTAGATTCTCCGCTTCCCGCGGATACAAAAACATAAGCGCCTTCTCCTCTGGCCGACTGCTGTTTTATCAGATCTTTGCGGTACTGATATTTTCCTACTGTTTCATTGCTGGCGGAAAGATTAAAGATCAGATTCGCTCCATTCAAATAGTGATACATGCTGGGTGGCATCGGAGCCCACAAGTCTTCGCAGATCTCCGCTCCAAAAATCAATTCTCCTGCCTGAAACAAAATTTCGGTACCAAAAGGAACCGTCTGTCCGCAAAGAGTGATCTCTTCTTCTACCCTGTCCACAGCGGAAACGAACCATCTTTTTTCATAAAATTCATGATAATTGGGAAGATAGGTTTTGGGAATGATCCCTAAGATTTTCCCCTGCTGCAAAACCGCCGCCACATTATAGATTCCTCTTTGTGTGGACAGAGGGAGCCCTACCATCACGATCATATCCTCTTCTTTTGTTTCTTCCAATAGATGACATAACGCTTCTTCCGCGCTGACCAAAAGCATTTTTTGATGGAACAGATCTCCGCAGGTATATCCGGTCATGCACAGCTCCGGAAACACCAAAATCTGCACGCCCTCTTCCGACGCTTCTTTCACCAGTTTAAATATCTTTTCACTGTTATAAAAAGGATCCGCTACTGTAATCTTCGGAACAGCCGCACCTACTTTTACGAAACCAAAATTTTTTGCAAGACAATCATTTTTCAACCGCATCTTTTTTCCTCCTCAACAATGTCACCCTTATCTTACCACACTTTGTCCAAAATGAAAAAATTTTTACACTTATTTTACTTAAAAAAGATCACTATTTACAATCTCTTTTTCCCAATAGTATGATATAATAGTAGAATAATAAACACCATTACAAATTTTAGGAGAGCTGACTTTATGATAAAAAATCTTTTGGTTCGGGTTCGCCTTTTTTTTGAGCGTTTTCAAAATCGATCCGGCAACCGGCAAGAAGAAATTTTACACGGCAATGTTTATAAAATATTGCTCGTTCTTGCCGTTCCTTTGATGATGAACCAATTGTTCCAGACACTGTACACCTTTGTAGATACCTATTGGGTCAGTAAAATCGGCTCGGAACAGCTTGGCGCCGTTTCTTTCCTTTGGCCGATCAGTTATCTGATCACCTGTATCGGGATCGGCATGTGCGTAGCGGGGACCGCTTTGATCGCGCAATATTTGGGCGCCGACAACCACTATGAAGCCAGAAAGACCGCGGGGCAGCTGATGAGCTTTACTCTGCTTTTGTCCGTCTTTTTGGGCGCCATCGGTTTCCTTTGCTGTGAAAAGATTTTATATTTCATGGGCGGCCGAGGCATCTTGCTGCAAAGCTGTACGATCTTCTTAAAAGTATCTTTTGCCGGTATGCCTTTTACCTTTATCGCCTTTATCTATAACGCGATCCGTCAGGCAGAAGGCAACATGGCAGCTCCGATGATCTTAGGCCTTTTGACCAACGGCCTCAATATGATCTTAGACCCCGTCTTTATTTTTATCTTTCACTGGGGTATCGGCGGCGCCGCATTCGCTACGATCTTGTCTCAAGCGATTTTTGGCGTCATGCAGGTCACTTTCCTGTTTCGAGGAAAAAACGGTCTGCGGATCCGTGTCGCAGACTTAAAGCCGGAATTTGCTTCCATCAAACATATCTTTAAAGTAGCCGTTCCTTCCATTATCGGCATGTCCATGACCGCGGTCGGTTTTGGCATCAGCAATTCTCTGGTCATCTCCTATGGGGATGCGACCATTGCCGCAATGGGGATCGGGAACAAATTCAGCTCCATTATCATGGTCCCGATCATGGGTACCGGCCAGGCCCTTTCTACTTTGGTAGGTCAAAACTTAGGGGCCAACAACATCAAGCGCACCAGAGAATGCATTCGGGCAAGCGTCGTGACTTGCTTGATCATGACGGCTGTTTTGAGTATCACCGTCTTCTTCACCACCCATTCTTTGGTCACGATCTTTACCAGAGATCCCGAGATCATGGCCCAAAGCATCGATTATTTGAATTTTCTCTGTGTCAGCTGTATTTTCATGACGCTGTTCGAAATCTTTATGGGCGTTTTCCGCGGTTCCGGTTTGACCAGAGCTTCCATGATGATGGAAGTCCTTCGTCTATGGGTCATTCGTTTGCCAATGATCGTCGTACTGCAGATCTTTATCAAAAACGATCCCAATATCATCTGGTTATCCATGGTACTCAGCAATGCGCTTATTGATATCTACGGATTTGCCGTTTATAAAGGAGGCAAATGGCAAAAAGGCGTTATTTCCCGCTCTTCCGCAGAGAATGCCGAAGAAAGTGCCTTGGCATGATCTGAGCGATAAGGATTCCCCATAAACTATCTTGTTATGTGGTTTTTTTATAATGCGAAACTTCTGAGATGCGCGGGAGAATATCCAT
>JAEEYS010000180.1 GCA_016288255.1 Bacillota bacterium | reverse complement strand
TGCTGTTCCCTTCTATCCCCAAAAACCATCCTGCGATCTCCTCTATCATGATGAATATCACCAGCAATCTATTCGGATTTGGCAGCGCGGCCACTCCTTTCGGCCTCAAAGCGATGAAAGAACTCAATGAACTCAACGACACAAAAGGCACCGCTACCGACGCTATGATCACTTTTTTAGCCATCAACACTTCCAGTGTCACCTTGGTTCCCACCACCATCATTGCCCTGCGGTTTGCGGCGGGTTCCGCCGACCCCACAGAGATTTTGGGCACCACTTTGATCGCTACTTTTATCTCTACTTTCACCGCTGTCACATTGGACTTGATCGCCAGAAAATTATCCCATAAAAAAAGCAAAGGAACGTAAAATAATATGGATCGATTCATCCACATCATATCCGCCTGTTCCGCCTGGGCGGTGCCTGTTTTGATCTCTTTGATCTTAATAGACGGTTTTCTCCACAAAGTCGATATTTATGACGCTTTTATCGAAGGCTCCACTGAAGGGATCCAATTGGTGTTCCATATCCTGCCCTATCTATTGGCGATCTATGCCGCCATCCGCCTTTTTAAAGATTCCGGCGCTTTGACTTTTTTGGTGAACAGCCTTCGTCCCGTCCTGACCGCGTGCCATATCCCGGGAGAGATCATTCCCATTTTGATCACCCGTCCTATTTCCGGTCCTGCCAGTATCGGTATCTTAACGGAACTTTTTGATTCCTACGGGCCCGACTCTTTGATCGGCCGCATGGCATCCACCGCTATGGGCAGCACGGACACGACTTTATACATCATTGCCATTTATTTTGCTTCCGTTCATATCAAAAACAGCCGCTATGCCATCCCCGTAGGTCTTTTGGCTGATCTGGCCGGATTTCTTTCCGCGGTCCTTGTCTGTAACTATTATTTCAGATGACCTCTCTCCTTCCCATCAAAAAAGGCATGGCGCTTTTCCATGCCTTTTTTTTGCATAATGTTCCCTTTATTCTTCTTCCGTTTGGTTTTCTTCTCTTTCTCCTTCTTCTTTCTTCTCGGTTTCTCCTTTTTCATTCTCCTCCAAAGAATAGGATCTCGACAGATACAGTGCCAGTTTAGAAGCCCCCGGCCCGATCATTTCGTAAAGAACGGCTGAAGACAGAATGATCGTGGAGAGGAGCGCTCCCATCTCACCCGGCAGGATCCTTTGCCCCAAAGCCGCCAATCCAATGGAAACCCCTGCCTGCGGCATCAGCGACAGTCCCAGATATTTTTTGATCTCAGGCGATTCTCTGCACAGGGAAGCCCCTACAAAAGCACCCAAATACTTGCCCAAAATACGAATAATGAAGTAAGCCACGCCAATGATCCCTACTGTTTTTAACAGGGTGATGTCAAGCCGCATACCGGATAATACAAAAAACAAAGTATAGACAGGGGGCGTGAAGTTATCCATTTGTCGAAACAGGGCCTTGTTTTTCGATACGTTGATATAAGTCGTTCCAAGAGCCATGCAGGACAACAGGGGTGAAATGTTCAAAGCGCTGCAAAGTCCTGCCATGACCAGGATCATTCCAATGGTGACCACCAAACGATGATCGCTGGAACGCCGGTCATGGATCAGCTTGTGGAGCAAAAACCCAAATCCTACCGCCAATAAAACAGTTACTGCATTGAATAGGATCGGCATCAAGATCTCCCCGGCATGAAAACTGCCCCTAGACTGCAGCGCTTCTGCCACAGCGGCGCAAACGCTGAAAGCGACCAATGCCACCGCGTCGTCCAGCGCGATCACCTGCAGTACCATGTTCACAAAATCGCCTTTGGCGTGATACTGTCTGATGGTCATAATAGTGGAAGCCGGCGCCGTGGCGCACCCGATAGCGCCCAGTATCACGGCAAAAGAGACCGGAAGATGAAACAGAAAAACCATGGCAAGAAAAATAAACAGCGCCGCGGTCAATGCTTCAAAGAGCGTGATGACGATGACTTTGGCTCCGTTTTTTCTCATGGTTTTTAGGTTTAAATACCGCCCCACGCCAAAAGCAATAAAAGACAACGCTACATCTATAATAAATTCCATACGGACAATATTTTCCTGTTTGATCCATTTCAGCACATAAGGACCGATCAATATGCCGGCCAAAATATATCCGGTCACATTGGGAAGATGGAACCGCTTTGTCACACGCGTCATCAAAAAACCCGAAAACAGCATGAGCGCCATATTCAATATCACGATAGTATTGTTATTGATTTGGATCCATGCAGGCAGCATGACTTTTCCCTCCTGCTTACAACGAAATAACAACAAGAAAATCTTGATTTAGATAAAACGACAATAAAACCAATATCATACGGTATCGGTCTGCCTCTCATTTTTTCTCTATCATCTTAGAAGAATTCAAAAAAGGATATGATAAAAAAAGCTAGAATAATGTATTATATGAGCTGTTGATAAAATCAGTGAACATATGGAAGATAGGATTGTTTCCACAATATTTGTGACTTTAATTTGTTTTGTATTGTTGATTATAAAAGGAAAACATGATAAAATCAAATTATAATTTTTTTAGTTTATATAAATACATTTAATAATCATCAAAAGGAGCTGATCAGATGGTCGATACCAAAATCATCACTTTACTCACTTTAGTGCAAACAGGAAGTTTTACCAAAGCCGCGAAAGCTCTGAATTTAACACAGCCGGCAGTCAGCCATCATATTCGATTATTGGAACAGGATTATAAAGCAAAAATTTTTTATAAAGATAAAAAAGAATTAAAACCCACCCCGGAAGGCGAGATCTTGATCAACTATGCCAAAAGGATCGTGGCGCTCTCCGATCAAGCCAAACAGTCCATCCAGGACAGTAAAAAATCTCTCCGCCGCTTAACGGTAGGGATCACCCCCACCGCGGAAGAACATCTGGTCACGCAAATCTTTGCAGGTTATTCCAGTGAACATCCCGATACGCGCGTCAAAATTCTGACGGATAATATTTATAATATCTACAGTAAACTAAACTCCTATGAATTGGATCTGGGCATCGTGGAAGGCACCATCAAAAACGATGACTATACCATTCTCCTTTTGGATACCGATTATTTGTGCTTGGCCGTTTCCCCAAAGCATCCTTTTGCCAAACGGGAAAGCGTTCGCATGGACGAATTGAAAAAAGAAAAATTTATTCTGCGCTCTCCCAGCGCCGGCACCCGTCAGCTTTTTGAGACCCATTTGCTCCGTCACGGAGAAAGTATTCAGGATTTTAACGTGATCATCGAACTGGATAGTGTGGCGACCATCAAAGAATTGGTATCTTTGAATCTGGGCATCACCGTCATTGCCCACAGCGCGATCAAAGAAGAGGAAGAAAGCGGAAAGGTTTGTATCGTTCCCATTGAAAATTTGAATATGATCCGAGAAATCAACATGATCTATCACAATGATTTTCTGCACAAAGACATTCTGGATGATATCCGGCATTACTACAATACCTGGGTTGTACAGAAAAGCAACAGCTGATCCGTGTGATAAAGCACTATTTGATTACATTATAAGGGCAGATGAGATAAATGATGACCAGACTGAAAGAGTTAAGAAAGAAAAAAGGATATACGCAGGTTAAAATGCAGCTGTTGTCGGGGATCGATCAAAGCGATTACTCCAAGATCGAACGAGGCGTCAAAAACCCGACCTTTGCGCAGTGCAGAGAGCTTGCTCTCATTTTGAATACCAGTATGGACTATTTGGCCGGTCTAACGGATTTTCCGGCTCCATATCCCCGTTGTTGCGCGGAAGAAAAAGAAACTACAGAAAGCGCGTAAAATACAGGGAATAAACTTTCCCTTCGTGCCTTTTGACCACGGCTTGCCTTTCTTCCTTTTTAGGGTTATAATCTCCCTTCAACTGTCGCCGGCAAACAAAAACAAAAGCACCATGAAAACAGTGTCCTGTTTTCATAGCGCTTTTTTCCTCTTTGGCAGCGTCATATTCCCCGTAAATAATCCAGCACTTCTTGCCCGTGTGTCTCTGTTTTGATCTTTTCAAACACTCTTAAGATCACTCCTTCTTCCGAGATCACAAAGGTCGTTCTTTTCATGCCGACGGAAACTTTTCCGTACATCTTTTTTTCTCCCCAAACGCCGTAGTCTTCCGCAACATGGTGATCTTTATCACTGACCAAATAAAACGGCAGACCATACTTGTCTCTGAATTTTTCATGGGAAGCGATGGAATCCTTGCTTACTCCTATGACAACGGCGCCCGTTTTTAAAATCTCTTTATAAAAATCTCTAAAACTGCATGCTTCTTTGCTGCAGCCCGATGTATTGTCTTTCGGATAAAAATACAGCACCACTTTTTTCCCGCTAAAATCGCTTAGAGAGATCTCTTTTCCATCCACATTTTGAAGTGTAAACGCCGGCGCTTTTGTTCCTTCTTGCAATGCCACGTCAGTTCCCCCTTCTAATCCAAAAATTGTCCCAAAAACTGTCCTATATTTTCTCGGATCACCAAATCTGCCATATTGTCATAATCTGTTTTCGACTTATTGATCAAAACCAGATTTTTCCCTCTAAAATAGCGGAGCAATCCCGCTGCCGGATAAACCGTCAAAGAGGTCCCGCCTACGATCAGCGTATCCGCTTTTTCCAAATGCATAACGGATTCCATCAATGTTTGTTCGTCCAAGCTTTCTTCATACAGCACGACATCCGGCTTAATGATCCCGCCGCAGGTTTCACATACGGGTATTTCTTTTTCCTGACTCAATACTTCCTCTAAGCTATAAAACCGGTTGCAGTTCATGCAATAATTTCTGAGCACCGATCCGTGCAGTTCCAGCACTTTCTGACTGCCTGCCATTTGATGAAGACCATCGATATTCTGCGTGATGACCGCTTTTACTTTGCCTCGTTTTTCATACTCCGCGGCAAAATAATGGGCATTATTGGGTTTTGCGTCCCGATAGATCATTTTGTCCTTATAAAACGCAAAAAAAGCTTTGGTATGCCGCAGAAAGAAACTGTGGCTCAGCATCACTTCCGGCGGATAGCCGTAATCTTTTACCGTTTGATAAATGCCGCTCTCACTTCTGAAATCAGGAATATTGCTTTCTGTGGAAACGCCTGCCCCACTGAAAAAAACGATGTAATTGCTTTCCTCTAATATTTTTTGAAATTGCTTTTTGCTGTCTGTTTCCATACTCATGGTATACCCCTTTTCTTTTCTCAAAATCAACACCGCCCCGCTGTTTCGGGCGCCGTAAATCGTTTGCTCTTCTTCTTTTTTCTGTGGATTCATTATACCACACTTGAGAAAAATATGGCATCTTTCCATCGATTTTCCCTTAAGACTTTTGTTTTGAGGAACACTTTTTTAAAAAGAGAATAGGATATAAGGGGATAAAGAATCCTCTAAAACTTTATCAATGGAGGCAGATAAATGAACAACACTATGTGTTATCACGATCATAACAACGGAAACGGCAGCACAGGCTGCGGCAATGGCAGCAACAATGAAAATTACTGCGCCGCCGCCGATCAAATGATGCCTTTTATGCCCATCGATCCACGGTTGGCGTATACTTTCACCCCCTACCAGCAATCTCCGGATTCTCTCTACACCCCTACCGAAGGTTTGATGCATGGTACTATTTTTCCGGAACTGAACATTCCTTTGGGAAAATACGAAGTCATGGGAGGGAACAAACGATGAATAAAGAAGAACTTTTGACCGCGATCTCCGCTCTGCGGTTCGCCGCTTACGATCTGCAGCTCTATTTGGATACGCATCCTTACGATCAAAACGCGATCGTGGACTATCACAATCTGACAATGGAAGCAGACCGGCTTCAAGCAAAATACGAAGAAAAATACGGCCTCATCGCTGTGTATAACAGTCCCGTTTCTTGCCCATGGGCATGGGGACAAGGCTATTGGCCTTATGAAAGAAAGAATCAAATTCAGTCTAGGGAGGAAGTATAACCATGTGGATGTATGAAAAACGATTACAATATCCCATCAACATCAAAAACCCCAATCCTGCTTATGCCAAATTCATCATCAGTCAATACGGCGGCCCCGACGGAGAGCTGGGTGCTTCTCTTCGCTATCTGAGTCAACGGTTCCATATGCCGACCAGAGAAGCGCAGGCGACCCTCAATGATATAGGTACAGAAGAATCGGGACGTCAAAGATATCAATGAAAATAAAAAAGTTTTGCTTTTTTACCTGATTTATAGTAAGTTAGTGATGGATTTAAGTTACAACACGAGACAGAATTTGAAATACGTCATCCTGACGGAGGAGTAAAATGATATTAGCACTGGATATTGGCAACACAAACATTGTAGTAGGTTTTTTTGAAAAGGATGTACTGGTAGGCCATGTTCGCCTTTCTACCAATTCTAAGCTGTCGGAAGATGAATACGGACTTCATTTGCTCACGCTTTTAAAAATGAAAAAAATCGATATTTCCATGTTGGAAGCCGCCATTCTTTCTTCCGTGGTCCCGCCGCTGACCCCGGTATTGATCGAAACTTTACGCAAATATTTTTCCATCGATCCCATTGTGGTCAAGCCCGGTATCAAAACCGGCATCAACATTTTATATGAAACACCGAAATCTTTGGGTTCCGATCGGCTGGTCAATGCCGTTGCCGCGCATACTCTGTATCACGGCCCCGCTATTGCGGTCGATCTGGGCACCGCTACCAAATTCGATGTCGTTACAAAAGACGGGAATTATTTGGGCGGCTGTATCTGCCCGGGCCTTAAGATCTCTTCCGAAGCGCTTTTTGCCAAAGCGTCCAAACTGCCCAAGGTCAGTTTTGACCTTCCCGATCATGTGATCGGCAAAAATACGGAAGAAAGCATCCAAGCGGGCATTGTCTATGGGTATATGGGCATGATAGAATACATCATCAAAACCATCGAAGCGGATTTTGATGAAAAAGTGCATGTTGTGGCTACCGGCGGCCTGGCCCCTTTTATCTGCGGACACATCAGCCGTATTGACAACATCGAGCCCAACCTACTGCTTTACGGTTTAAAAGTATTATATGATCTTAACCATTAAGGAGGGAATCAGATGATATTAGTTATTGATGTCGGAAATACAAATACGGTAATCGGTATTTTTCAGCAGGATACTTTAGTGGCGCATTGGCGTCTTGCCACCAACCCTATGCTGTCTCAGGACGAGCTGGGATTGAATTTGTTCACGCTGATGGAGATCAAAAAGATACCCATCGACTCCATCGACGCTTCCGTGATCTCTTCGGTCGTTCCCACCATCACACAGACTTTCCAGGGAATGATCCGAAACTATTTTCATTTGGAACCGATCGTGATCGGTCCCGGTGTCAAAACCGGTATCAACATCAAATACGACAATCCGAAAGAAGTCGGTTCCGACAGGATCGTCAATGCCATCGCCGCTTATCGGATCTACGGAGGGCCTTGTATCGTCGTGGATTTCGGTACCGCTACCACCTTTGACGCGTTGAACGAGCAAGGACATTATTTGGGCGGCTGTATCTGCCCGGGCCTTAAGATCTCTTCCGAAGCGCTCTTTGCCAGAGCCTCCAAACTGCCCAAAGTAGACTTGGTAAAACCGGCCAAGATCATCGGTAAGAACACGGAACAAAGCATGCAGGCCGGCATTGTTTACGGTTATATCGGACAGGTGGATTACATCGTAAGACGGATGAAAAAAGAACTGGGCGGAAAAGCCACCGTCGTCGCTACCGGCGATTATGCAGCTTTGATCTGTAACGATGTGCCTTCCGTCGATCACATCAATCCGGACCTGACCTTTATCGGGCTGAAACTGCTTTATGAACTGAATCAAAAAGAAACAAACCAATAATAAATAAGATCAAACATATCTTATTTTGCTCATCAAAAAAGCTTTAGAGAAGGAATCTCTAAAGCTTTTTCTTTTTTTTGTTTGATCGTGATCATTTTGCGAATGATCGTTTGATTTTTTCCACCGCTTCTTTTAAATAATCCGTTTCTACCTCTTCGATCGCTCCTTTGTCCGTCAATGCCGAAACGGTCGGATCAACGGGCACTTTTCCCAATACTTCTATTCCAAACCGTTTTGCCACTTCATCCACATGGCTTTCTCCGAAAATCTTGATTTCTTTTCCGCAGTCAGGACATTTGACATAGCTCATATTTTCAATAATCCCCAAAATCGGGATATCCATGAGTTTTGCCATATTGACCGCTTTTTCCACGATCATGGAAACCAATTCCTGCGGTGAAGTTACAATAATAACGCCGTCTAGCGGGATCGATTGGAATACAGTCAGCGGCACATCCCCTGTTCCGGGAGGCATATCCACAAACATCGTATCGATGTTTTCCCAAATCACGTCTGTCCAAAACTGTTTTACAGTCCCCGCGATCACCGGTCCTCTCCAAACCACCGGCGCGGTTTCATCTTCCAAAAGAAGATTGATAGACATGATATCAATGCCCTCTTTGCTGGGAAGCGGATAGATCCCTTCTTCGGTGCCGAACGCTTTTTCGTGCACGCCAAAGGCTTTTGGGATAGAAGGCCCGGTAATATCCGCATCCATAATAGCCACATGCTGGCCTTCTTTGTTAAAAGCGACCGCCAGCATCGAAGTCACAAAAGACTTTCCTACGCCGCCCTTGCCGCTGATGACCCCGATCACTTTTTGAATACTGCTCAATTTATGTGGTTTTTCAATGAAACTGGTCTGTTGCGCTTTCCGTTCACTGCAGTTTTCTCCGCAAGAACTGCAATTGCTGTTACAACTTGTACTCATTTTTTTCTCCTTTTCACTGTGCTTTTTTGTTTCTCTCTATTTTACGATAAATCCTTTTTTCTCCAAAGCTTCCCAAATCTGCTGCAGCCGTTTTTTATCCGGCGCTTCCACCGTGTGCAGATGCACACCGCCTGTCAAATTGCTCAGCGGCTCCGAATCGCTTGCGGTCAATTTTTCCACAAACTCGTCCGCATCCCGTCTGGATTCCACCCACAAAGAACCCTTCAGCGCTCCGTAATAGGAATGTTCCACCGTCACATCAATGACTTTTCCGCCCATATCCACAATAGTATAGAGTTCTTCCAAAATATCTTCTCGTTGATGTACACAAGGAAAAGTCCCTCTGACAGCATCCGTCCTGTCCGTTTCATAATGCGG
>JAEEYS010000179.1 GCA_016288255.1 Bacillota bacterium | reverse complement strand
TCTTGATAGATACTAAGTAAGCGGCATCTCTCATTTTAACGTTGTATTGTTGTTTCATATCCCAAACTTCTTTTGTAGCTTTTACCATGATTTTTTCCAATCTTTCATTTACTTCTTCTTCTGTCCAGTAGTAGTTTGCTAAGTTCTGAACCCATTCGAAGTAAGAAACGGTTACGCCACCAGCGTTTGCCAAAATATCAGGAACGCCTAAAACGCCGTTTTTGAATAAGATTTCGTCAGCTTCAGGAGTAACAGGGCCGTTTGCAGCTTCAGCAACGATTTTAGCTTTTACTGTAGCAGCGTTTGCGCCTGTGATGGTTCCTTCCAAAGCAGCAGGGATCAAAATGTCAACCGGCAATGCGATCAATTCTTCTGTTGTAACGTCTTTGCTTCCCGGATATCCTTTTACTGTTTTTGCGCTTCTTTTGTATTCGTTTACAGCTGCAACGTCTAATCCGTCAGGATTGTAAGCGCCGCCCTTAGAGTCGTTTACTGCTACGATTTTGCAGCCCATATCGGACAATAATTGTGCAGCAACGCTACCAGCATTACCAAAACCTTGGATTGCTACTGTAGCACCGTTTAAGTCTAAGCCTGTTGCTTTAGCAAGTTCTCTGATAACGAAGGAGCATCCTCTTGCTGTAGCTGTGCTTCTTCCTAAAGATCCGCCGACTTCGATCGGTTTACCGGTTACAACGCCTGGGCAATTGTAGCCAACAGCTTTGCTGTATTCATCCATGAACCATGTCATGATTTGGCCGTTTGTATATACGTCAGGAGCAGGAATATCGATTTCCGGTCCAACTACTTTTGCAATTCTTCTAAAATATCCTCTGGAAAGTCTTTCTAATTCGCCTTGAGATAATGCTTTAGGATCTACAGTTACGCCGCCTTTGCCGCCGCCGTAAGGAATACCTACTACAGAGCATTTAAAAGTCATCCATGTAGATAAAGCTTTTACTTCATCTAATGTTACGCCAGGATGGAAACGAACGCCGCCTTTTGCCGGGCCGACTGCTGTATTGTGCATAGATCTGTAACCTTGGAAAGATTTGATGGAACCGTCGTCCATTCTTACAGGGATACTAACTGTAACAACTTGTTCCGGATTTTTCAATACTTCGTAGATGTTGTCGTCATAGCCCAAGATGTCACAAGCGGTTTTGATTTGTTTTTGAGCGATTTCAAAAGGATTTAATACTTCAGACATTTCAATGTCCCTCCATTTTAATTTAGATTTTTTAATTTATATGTCAAAACAACTATAACCTATCTTCACAAACCTTACTTGGCATTTAATGCATCTTCTGCCAACTGATAACCCAGATCCAATGCTTTTTGGTTCATTTCTTCCGTGCCTTTCGGGACTCTGTCCATCAACGCACGCAGCAGGGAATCCTTTGTTACCACATTAGAATAAGATGCGATAAATCCCAGCGCAATAATGTTTGCTACGATCGGCTTTAATTGTTCTGAAGCCGTAGATAAAATCGGTGCTTTTATCACACCATTACTATTATCCTCAATTGAAACGGATTGGTCAACCATTATTATGCCATTTTTATGATTTTCTTTTCCATATTTTTCATAAGCTTCGTCAGTCAAACACAATATATAATCCGGGCTTATGGTTTTAGGATAATCAATAACGTCTTTTGATATTACCACTTCCGCCTTGCTGGCTCCGCCTCTGGCTTCCGGGCCATAGCTTTGGCTTTGTATTGCATTGTTTCCATCTAAAATAGCAGCTTCCGCCAGGATGATCCCTGCCGTAATCAGGCCTTGGCCGCCGGAACCTGTCAATTGGTACTCGATTCTTTTGCCCATGTTATTTGCCCTCCTTCAAGCTGTCTATGATCTTTTGATAGCTTTCCGTATATTCTCTGTCCGGCTCATTTTTGAATTCGCCGATCAGGAATTTATCTTTGCCTTCTTCTTTGTTTTTACCATTGTATATCACAGCGTTGTCGCGGATCCCTTCCAGCATTTTTACGGGACTTCCCATTTTATTTTTTCTGCCGAAATAAGTAGGACAAATGCTCAAGGCTTCGATCACGGAGAACCCTTTGTTTTGGATCCCTCTCTCTACATATCTTTTCAGCTGCTGTACATGATAAACACTTCCTCTTGCCACATAGGTAGCGCCTGCCGCTTCTGCCAGTTCGCAAAGATCAAACGGTCTGTCGATATTGCCGTAAGGCGCGGTAGTCGCGATCTTGCCCGTAGGCGTCAAAGGAGAATACTGACCGCTGGTCATGCCGTAGATATTATTGTTTACCACGATCAGCGTCAGATCCAGGTTTCTTCTGGAAGCATGGATGAAATGGTTGCCTCCGATAGCGGTCGCATCCCCGTCTCCCGAGATAACAATCACGTTCAGATCCGGATTTGCCATTTTGATTCCCGTTGCAAAAGGAATGGCTCTGCCGTGCGTGGTATGTAATGTATCAAAGTTCATATATCCGGCCGCTCTGGAAGAACATCCGATACCGGAAACGATCACTGTATTTTCCCTTTTTAAATTCAATGCGTCCACTGCTCGAATGATATTACTGATCACAATCCCGTTTCCGCATCCCGGACACCAGATATGCGGCAATTTATCTTCTCTTAAATATTCTGTAGTTTTCATTTGTTTATCACCGCCATTACTCCGTCATTGATTTCCGCAACAGTAAAAAGCTCACCGGTCACTTTATTGAGTCTATGCACTTCCGCCTGTCCGGCTGCGACCCGTTCTACTTCCAATGCGATCTGCCCCATGTTCATTTCCGGTACGATCACTTTTTTTACGGTCTTGAAACATTCTTTTAATTCTTTTTCCGGAAACGGCCATACGGTTTTGGGAATAAAATATCCGATCTTGATCCCTTGTTCCCGCAGCGTGTTGACTACGCTTTTTGCCGCTCTCGCGGTAGAACCGATAGATAAGATCAAGAATTCCGCATCAGAGGTATACCCTTCTTCCACTTCCACGATATCATCCAAATGATCCGTGATCTTGCTGTTTAATCTTCTGATCAAAGCATTGTTGATTTCTACGCTATTGGTAGGAAATCCGTTTTCGCCATGGGACAATCCCGTTACATGGAAACGATATCCGTCTCCAAAGCTGGCCAAAGGCGGTACGATATCGCCTTCTTTTAATTGATACGGTAAATAAGGTTCTCCCGGTGTCGGTTTTGCCCGATCGATCACTTCGATATCGGTCCTGATTTCGACCCCTTCCCTCATATGCGCGATGACTTCATCCGCCAACAGAATAACCGGCGTTCTGTATTTTTCGGCCAAGTTAAAGGCCCGAATGGTAAATTCATACATTTCTTTTACAGAAGTAGGCGTAATGACGATAATGGGATGATCCCCGTGAGTCCCCCATCTTGCCTGCATGATATCCCCTTGCGCGGGAGAAGTGGGAAGCCCTGTGGACGGGCCCATTCTCATGACATTGACGATAACAACGGGAACTTCCGCCATACAGGCAAATCCGATATTTTCCTGTTTTAAGGAAAATCCGGGGCCGCTGGTTGCCGTCATGGCTTTTTTACCGGCCAAAGAAGCGCCGATAGCCGCCGCCATACTGGCGATCTCATCTTCCATCTGTATGAATTTCCCTCCTACTTTGGGAAGCTGGATGGAAGATTCTTCCGCTATTTCCGAAGATGGTGTGATGGGATATCCCGCATAAAACCGCATTCCTGCATACAAAGCGCCCATAACACAGGCTTCATTGCCTTGCACCAATCTCATTTTATTCTTTTCCATCACTTTGCCACCTCGATTTCTATCGCAAAATCCGGACATCTGTATTCACACATTCTGCATGCGATACAATCCTCCATGTTTTCTGCTTTTGCTTTTCCTTTTTCTAACACAAGCACTTTCTTGGGACAAAAAGCCACGCAAATACCGCAGCCTTTGCACCATTTTTGATTGATATGAATATGATGCTTTTGCAGCATTTCTGATTTCAATGTTCTTTGTCTCTCCTTTAATGATTTTTGATGTCATTCATAACTTCCTCTAAAAAATTTAAAGAACCTTCATCCGGATTCAATACTACCTCAATACAATTTTTCTGTAACAAATTTTCCGGCAAATAACGCTTCCTTTTCGGAGAATATAAAATCACATCAGAATTATTATACAAGTTTTCAAATATTTCGTCATCATAAAATGTTACCAATTGTATTTTTTTTATTTTGGGATTGATTTTTCCGATCAAATAATTCACGTTCTGCGCAAACTTTTTAGAGTAGCAAAAGAGACTTACCCTATCTTCTTCTTCGATTTTAGAAATCTCTACCATTGTATCCAAATTCATTTCCAGTGCCACCGCAACGATCTTGGCGTCAAAGTTTTGAAAGATCTTTTTCACTTCATCGATATGAAAGATCGTAGTGATGACCAAATTGCAGTCTCTCAGCTCATCGATATATTGAAAAACATTGTCTTTGATGTCATCGATCAGGATCGGCACGATATGGATGTTGAATCTGCGGCTTAAAAATCCGGATAAATAATTGAGCTGTTCCCTGTTACATTCTAAAAAAACCGCTTTGACAACATGCAAAGCATTTTTCTTCCGCTCCCATACTTCCAAAAAGTCTTCTTTCAGCATTTCAAAGTTATAATCCGCTTTTGCGGCCTGATCACACAAGGACTCGATCTGCTTTAGGATCGTTTCTCTTTTATTTTTTTGATTCTCCTCCAAAAACACAAAAGTCCCTTTGCCGGGCAAACTGGTCACATACCCTTCCGTTTCCAGTTCTTTATACGCCGTACTGATGGTATTGCGGCTAACCTGAAGGGCTGCGGACAGTTCCCGCTCTGTGGGCAATTTTGTATTCGGAAGCAAAATTTTATCGTCGATCTTCTTTTTGATCTGCTCTTTGATCTGCAAATAGTATGGTATTTTATTATTTTTGTTGAGTGCTACCAGACTTCCTATCGGTTCCATCTTACACCTCATACAAATTGGACTAAGCCATTGATCCATCCAAAGATTATTATACCTATTTTCTTCCTATTTGGCTATACTATTTTTTCTTTTTTTTCTAAAATAAGCCATGTTTTTTTGATAAAGTCCCGTTTTATCCAAAGCGCACAAAAAAAAGAAAACGAAATTCGTTTTCTTTTCTTCTTTTTTTATTCTATTTGACCTTAAAATCCGTATAAAGCCGGCTCTTTTACTCTTTTATCACATTCTTATAAGAAATGGAAAGGCAGTTTCCGGTCTTGTGATCGATGTCCAAAATAACAGCATTTAACTGTCTTACGCCTTCCGCCACTCCAAATCTTGTGGGCATGTGTGTCAAAAATCTTTCTACGACCGATTTGACGTCTCTGCCTAAAATAGAATCTCTGGGGCCGGTCATTCCCACATCGGCGATCATGGCGGTACCCATCGGCAAGATCCTGGCGTCATTGGTCTGTACATGGGTATGCGTTCCCAAGACCGCAGTCACTTTCCCATCCAAAAACCATGCCATAGCTTGTTTTTCGGAAGTCGCTTCCCCATGAAAATCCACCAAAATGATATTGGTTTCCCGTTTCAACCGTTCAATTTCTTTTTCTGCCGCGCGAAACGGGCAGTCCAAAGCGTCCAGATAAACACGGCCGGATAAATTCATGACGCCGATCGGAATGTTCTTGCATTCATAGATATAGCTGCCCTGTCCCGGCGTTCCCGGCGGATAGTTCAAGGGACGAATGATTCTGGGTTCTTTATCGATATATGATACCAATTCTTTTTGATCCCATGTGTGATTTCCCATGGTGATCGCGTCGATCCCATAGGAAAAAAGTTCTTCCGCAATAGCTGCGGTGATCCCTCTGCCTCCTGCCGCGTTTTCTCCGTTCACGATCACAGTATCGATCTCATGTTCTTCTTTGATATGGCTCAATTCTTCCGCCAGAATGCTTCTTCCCGGTTTTCCTACAATATCGCCAACGAATAATACTTTCAAGATGCATTTCTCCTATCGATAGCATTGAATAAATCAGAAAAGCAAGCGGTTTGCTTGCTTTTCCGGTCTTTATGACATGTTTCCTTGTTATGTTATTTTGCGTAAGCCACAGCTCTGGTTTCCCGAATGACATTGACTTTGATTTGACCCGGATATTCCAGTTCGTCCTCGATCTTCTTGACGATTTCTCGTGCCACTTGGATACATTCACTGTCATCTACGCTATCCGGCTGTACCATAATGCGGATTTCCCGACCTGCTTGAATGGCAAAAGATTTTTCTACCCCTTCAAAGGATTCGGCGATCTCTTCCAGTTTATGGAGCCGTTTGATGTAGTTTTCCAAAGTTTCCCGTCTTGCGCCCGGTCTTGCCGCCGAAATAGCGTCTGCCGCCTGCACCAATACCGCTTCAATGGTTTGCGGTTCGTTGTCGCCATGATGCGCCATGATACAATGGATCACTTCTTTTGATTCTTTGTATTTTCTTGCCAGTTCCGCCCCGATGGTAACATGCGGGCCTTCTACTTCATGATCGATCGCTTTGCCGATATCATGCAACAAGCCGGCGCGTTTTGCCAATTGAACATCCACACCCAATTCCGCTGCCATCACAGCGCACAAATTGGATACTTCGATAGAATGGCGCAACACATTTTGACCATAACTTGTTCTGAATCTCAAGCGACCCAGCAGTTTGATCAGACCCGGATGGAGACCGTGCACGCCCGCTTCAAAGGTTGCTTGTTCCCCTTCGTCATGGATGATGTCTTCCACTTCTTTTTTGGATTTTTCAACCATTTCTTCGATTCTGGCCGGATGGAT
>JAEEYS010000178.1 GCA_016288255.1 Bacillota bacterium | reverse complement strand
TCATCTTTGCTTTTTATGTCAAGGTCATGATCTTTTCCACTGTACCGATCCCCTTGCTGTTTCCCAATATGATCAGCCTTTGGAACATCTTTTTTTGAAGCAGCATCTTGAGCGCCAAACGCTGTTGAAGATCCTCCCACCCCTTTGCGTGAATGGTCGCAATGATCTTGACGCCGCAATTGATAGAATCTTCTACCGCCATGATGTCTTCCTTTTTGCCCAACTCGTCCATGGCAATGATCTCCGGTGACATGGTGCGCAAAAACAGGAGGATCCCTTCCGCTTTGGGAGACCCATCCAATACGTCGGTGCGGATCCCTACATCCAGTTGCGGGATCCCTTTTTCCATACAGGCGATCTCCGACCGTTCATCGATCAAGCCTACTTTATACCCTCTTCTGCCTCTTTTTTCGTCTCCATTGCTCAACTGCCTTATCAGATCCCGCAGAATCGTTGTTTTGCCCAGTCTGGGAGGAGAAACGATCAAAGTATTATAGATACTGCCGTCCTTATCCAAAACGCCTTCCAACAACCGATCCGCCGCGCCTTTCACCTCTCTGGAAATGCGGATATTGAAACCGGAAATATCCGTAAGCCGTATCAATTCTCCCTGCCGCATGACAGCTTTGCCCGAAAGTCCCACTCTATGCCCTCCCGGCAGGGTGATAAACCCGTTTTTCAGCTCTTCTTCCAGCGCATATACTGAAAAATTAGCAAAATTCCGAAAGAGGATCTCTCCCTCTTTTTGTGTAAAAATTTTGCTCTTTTTTTGATTTTTGACCAAATCTCCCTGCTCGCTTAAAAAATATTCTTCTCTGCCTGTCAGCACTATGACAGGCTGACTGACCCGAAACCGGATCTCCGTCAATTCTCGAAAAAAGGGCTCCGGCAATTTTAAAAAAAGAGCTTTTAATGCCGGCGGAAAATAATTCAGGATCTCTTTTTCTTCTCGTTTTTGTATCATCACTTGTCCCCCTCATTTTTATATGTATGGAGGACTTGTCTCAAGTATTCCAATTTTTTCCGGTCCTTTTGCTGTGTTGTCTATCTCAAAACATAAAAAAAAGAAGTATCTTCCGATACTTCTTTATAAAAAAACAATCGTTTTATTTCTTTTTATCCGCTTTCATCGGCTTGTCCTTCCAAATAATTAGAACAGATTAAAATACCGTTTTAATTCCCAATCATGCACTTGCGTTCTGTATTCGTCCCATTCGATCAGCTTAGCGTCCATGTAATAGTTGTAGGCATGTTCTCCCAACGCTTCCTTTATCACGTCGTCATTGGAAAGATCGATCAGCGCGTCATATAGGTTGGCCGGTAAACTCATGATATTCAATGCGTTTCTGGTTTCAATATCCATTTCATAAATATTGGTATTCACCGGTTTCGGCGGATTGATCTTATTTTTGATCCCGTCTAAGCCTGCTTTTAAGGAAACAGCCAGCGCTAAATAAGGATTGCAGGAAGGATCCGGGCTTCTCAATTCCACTCTGGTCCCCACCCCTCTTCTGCTGGGGATCCGGATCAGAGGACTTCTGTTTCTTTCCGACCAGGCGATATATACGGGCGCTTCGAATCCGGACACCAGCCGTTTATACGAATTGACCGTAGGATTGGTCACCGCCGTAAACCCTTTTGCATGTTTTAAAACGCCGCCGATATAATATTCGCAAATTTTAGACAATCCCATATCTCTTGTAGGATCATAAAACGCGTTGCCGTTTTTATCGAACAAAGATTGATTCAAATGCATCCCGTTGCCTGCGATACCGTATACCGGCTTCGGCATGAAGGTGGCATAAAATCCTCTTTGCGCCGCGATATTTTTTACTACAAATTTGAAAGTAGCGACATTGTCTGCCGTTGTGACCATATCGGCATATTTAAAGTCGATTTCGTTTTGTCCCGGCCCCACTTCATGGTGGGACGCTTCCACTTCAAACCCCATATCCTGCAGCGCCAATACGATATCTTCTCTAGCATCTTCCCCTAAATCCATGGGAGAAAGATCGAAATAGCCGCCATGGTCGTTGCACTTGGTGGTAGGATTGCCGTTTTCATCAAATTGGAACAAATAGAATTCCGCTTCCGGTCCGGCATAAGCGGTAAATCCCATTTCTTCCGCTTCTTTCATGACCTTTTTCAACATATTTCTGGGGCACCCTTCAAAAGGCGTTCCGTCCGCATTCATGATATCGCAGATCAAGCGTGCTGTTCTGCCCCCATCATGACTGCGTTTCCAGGGGAAGATAGCGAATGTATCAAAATCCGGTTTTAAAAGCATATCCGATTCTTCGATCCTGACGAATCCATTGATGGAAGAACCGTCAAACATCAATTCTCCGTCCAGTGCCTTATCCAATTGGCTCGGTGGAATCTCTACATTTTTGATTACTCCAAAAAGATCCGTAAACTGAAGACGGATAAAACTAATGTTGTTTTCTTTTACCAGTGATTTAATGTCTTCTCTTGTGTACATGGTTTAATTCCTTTCTTTTCTGTTGATTTCATAAAATGAGTTCAATAAATTTTTTTGACCTTTGTTTGTCAACTGTTCCAGCCTGACCTGCCTTGCTTCCAGATCGTTTACTTTTTTCTTTTCATAATAGGACGGATATAAGTTTTTTAAATGTGCCTTGATCCCTTCCAGCGTATTGCCTTCTTTTAACAGTTCTTTGGTAATATGCAGGATCTCGATATCCTGTTTGGAAAAGATCCGTTGGTTGCCCGCTGTCCGAAAGGGTCTCACGATCTCTTTTTCCTCATAGTATCGAATCTGCCTGCTGGTGAGTCCTGTTAAACTTTTTGCCGTTCCGATAGAATAAATAGGCCTTATATGTTCTAAATCCTTCAAAAGATCACCTCATTTATTTACGGGTCCAGTATATTGCTATTCTTTTCTTATGTCAATTATATGTAATATTATTTTACATTTTGTTCGCTTTTATTTTGTCTGTTCGCTTTTCCCTTTTCCGCTATTCTCTTATTCCTTTAAATATCCTTTTTTCACAGCGTCTTCCAGCATTTTTACCGCATAAGGATAGATGTCCGGCATTCCCTTTTCTATGGTTTTTATCCTGGCTTTGATCTGCTCGCTTTTTACCCCATGCTTCTGCCACATTCTTCCTTTGGTCAAATATCCGTTGATAAAAGGCTGTAGCCTGTCCACCGCGGAGGCAAAAACAGCGTCCGGTGTTTCTGCCGCATCGAATTCTTCCCATAGTTTGCGGTAAGCGTTCCCCTGCTCTTCCGGCAAAAGCACGAACAACTTATCTGCCGCCAGTTTTTCCCGTTCTTCTTTTTTTACATTTTCTTTTTCGTCATAGGCATAGGTATCTCCCGCATAGATCTCCACCAGATCATGGACCAGCGCCATTTTGATCACTCTGTCCAAGTCCACCTTGTCCTGATCTGCGTATTCATATAATACCATTGCCATCAGCGCAAAATGCCAGGAATGTTCCGCGTCGGTTTCCTGCCGCTCACCGTTTGCCAAATAAGTCTGCCGGTATATGCTTTTCATTTTGTCCGCTTCTATCAAAAAATTCATTTGCCGTAAAAATTTTTCTTCTTTCATCCCGGTCATTCCCTTTTTTATTTTTTCTCAGTATACAGAAAATTTATCGGAAAGTAAAGAAAGCCCCTTTTTCTAAAAATAAGCCTCTTTTTACCTAAAAAATCTTCTTCTTATTTTTTCTTCTATTTGACTTTCTTCTCAAAATCGATTATGCTGAGAGAGAAAAATAAATCGATACCGGGGAGCTTTGGCTGAGAGGAAATAAGACTTTTCTTGTTTCGACCCGCAGACCTGATTCGGATAATGCCGGCGTAGGAAGAAATTACTATTATCGCATAACCAAGACATATCCAAAAAGGGATGTGTCTTTTTTGATATCAAGCATCTTCTCTGGAGCTTTTTATCAAAAGCATCAATTGAAATGAGGTGAAATGATGTATTCCACACAAATGGAAGCAGCCAGAAAAGGCATTGTAACAAAGGAAATGGAAATCGTAGCAAAAAAGGAACAAAAAGAGGTAGCTGAGATCATGGCACTTGTGGCAGAAGGAAAAGTAGCGATCCCTGCCAATAAAAACCATACCATATTGGATCCTTACGGGATCGGTTCTATGCTAAAAACCAAGATCAATGTAAACTTGGGGATCTCAAGGGATTGCCCCGATATCGAAACGGAGATCGAAAAAGTCAATAAAGCAGTTGAAATGGGCGCGGAATCCATTATGGATCTAAGCTCTTACGGCGCGACCCGCGCATTTCGCAAAAGGCTGACCGAAACCTGCCCCGCCATTATCGGCACAGTGCCCATGTATGACGCGGTAGTGTATTATAAAAAAGCGCTCAAAGACATTACGGCGCAGGAATTTTTGGATGTGGTCAAAATGCACGCGGAAGACGGCGTTGATTTTATGACCATTCACTGCGGAATCAACAAAGCCACCGCTGCCCGGTTCAAAAAGAACAGACGGCTGACCAATATCGTGTCACGCGGCGGTTCTCTGATCTTTGCCTGGATGGAAATGACAGGCAAAGAAAATCCGTTTTATGAATATTATGACGAAGTATTGGAAATCTGCCGTCAGTATGATGTTACCATGAGTTTGGGAGACGCCTGCCGTCCCGGTTCCATCAAAGACGCTTCCGATACCGCGCAGATCGAAGAGCTGATCGTTTTGGGCGAGTTGACCAAACGAGCTTGGGAAAAAGACGTGCAGGTCATGATCGAAGGGCCCGGTCACATGCCTATAGATCAGATCGCCGCCAATATGAAAATACAGCAGACCCTTTGCCATGGCGCGCCGTTTTATGTTTTAGGGCCTATCGTGACCGATGTGGCACCCGGATATGATCACATCACCTCCGCTATCGGCGGCGCTATCGCGGCTACTTATGGAGCGGCATTCCTTTGCTATGTCACACCGGCAGAGCACCTGCGCCTTCCCACACTGGAAGATATGAAAGAAGGCATCATCGCTTCCCGGATCGCGGCCCATGCGGCGGATATCGCCAAAGGGATCCCCGGTGTACAAGATTGGGATAATCAAATGAGCAAGGCCAGAAAAGAGATCGATTGGGAAAAAATGTACGCTTTGGCTTTGGATCCGGAAAAAGCAAGAGCTTATCATGAAAGCTCCAAACCGGAAAAAGAAGACACTTGTACCATGTGCGGCAATATGTGCGCCATGAAAAACATG
>JAEEYS010000177.1 GCA_016288255.1 Bacillota bacterium | reverse complement strand
TTTTGTAAATCGGTTGATTTTATAAAGAAAATTCTTTCTTTATCATCATAACATTTTTTTAAGAAATGATATAGCTTTTCCTAAGAGCTCTCTGTCTTGATTTCGGAAAAATCAGAAGAAATCCGGCCCAATTCGTTGCTAATCCGTTTAGCGTTGTGATAGAATGACAGTGGAAGAGAATCGCTCATAGGAGCGAAGTGTCAGAAAATTTAAAAGAAAGCGGGGAAGAAAAAGAATGTATATGAATGTAAACATGAGCGGTAAAAGAATCTCAGCTTTAAAAGATGAAATGTTAAAAGCAAAATTAGATGGCGTGATCTATGCCAGCGGTGCTAATTTTGTTTATTTTTTGGATGCCACGGATTATATTTGGCAGCGGACTTCCGAAACAAAACTGCCTTTTACGCCGGGCTATAGTGAAGATGCGTTGAATTATCCGGATGCCATGCTGTATGTGCCGCTGGATGGAGAACCGCAAATTTTGAATACGCCTTGGCGGGCAAAATATTTGGCTCATTTGGGATATAAAATGGTAACGACTTATAAAGATCGTTATGTAGAAAAATTCAAAACGATCATCAGAGGAAAACGGATCGGGATCGGTCATCCCTGCGCGAAATTTTTGAAAGAAATGTTGGAAAACGTAGACCCGACCATCGAAGTGACAGACGCGGAATGGATCGGAGACAAACTGCGTAAGATCAAAGACGAAAAAGAAGTGGAACTGTTGAGACATGCGGCAAAGATCACAGATATGGCCATGGCCGCTACGGTAGAAATGATGAAACCGGGTGTTACCGCAAGGGAAGTGGAAGATTTTATCATTCGGTTTGGGGAAGAACACGGAGCAACGGACTTGGCATTTGAACCCAACGCGATCTTCACTTGCAAAGGCAGTCATACCAGCAGAGCGGATATGGGGCTTCCCAAAACAAGACAGTTTTTGCCTGGAACAACAGCAGCGTTTGACTTTGGATTTGTCTTAAACGGATACAGCTCTGATTACGGCCGTTCTTTCCACTGCGGAAAAGCGCCGCAGGAATATGTAGATGCTTATAAAGCGCTCCAGGAAGGCGAAGTTTACGCAGTAGAACACATCGTGCCGGGTGAATCCAATATCAATGATGTGTACAGAAATATTCAAAAATCAGTAGAAAAAACCAGCTCCGGTTATTTACTGCAGTATAAAGAAGACGGGACCAACGGACATCAGATCGGGATCGATGTGCATGAACTTCCATGGCTTTACTATCCTGTAGAAAACGAACTTTTATATCCGAATATGGTATTTTGTTCCGAACCGAAAATGTGGTTTTTAGGAGACTGCTACATGCGGGTAGAAGACATGATCTTAGTAACGGAAAAAGGCGCTGAATTCTTAACGACCTTTGACAGAGATCTATTTGAAATCAATCTGTAATAAGAAAAACATAAAATAAAAAAGAGGTGAAAAAGCGGTGATCTAAACAGGGATCACCGCTTTTTACTTTTTACCAGAAAAGGCGTTTCATTGCTTTTTTAAAAAAGGTCCAGTATAATTAAAGACAAATGTTTTTATGGCAGGGATTGAAAAACGGTAACTTTTTTAATAAAGGAGTTTTGATATGAAAATTACAAATGTTGAAATTCTTTATGTGGATTATCATGATAAAGAAAGAGATTTTTGGGGTGAAAAATGGTGCCCTGTTTATGTAAAAGTGAATACAGACGAGGGGATCTACGGATTAGGTGAAGCGGGAGTGGCTTATGGCAAAGGCGGATACGCGACATGGGCCATGATCAAAGATTTATCGGAATTGATCATAGGTATGGATCCGATGATGCATGAAGTAGTATTTGATAAGCTGCAAAATTCGATTTTTTGGGGATTGGCGCCGGGAGCGGTTATTATGAGCGCTATAAGCGCGATCGACATCGCTTTATGGGATATCAAAGGAAAAGCATTGAATACGCCGTTATACCAGCTTTTAGGCGGTAAATTCCAAAACGAATTAAGGGCTTACGCATCACAAATCCAATCGGGATGGAAAGATGACTTTATCAATCCCGTTACACCGGAAGAATATGCGGAAGCGGCGCTGAAGGCCGTTGAAGAAGGGTATGATGCGGTCAAAGTTGATCTATGGGCAAAAGATGAAAAAGGGGATTTCGTGCCATACATCAAAAAGAGCATACCTTACGAAATCACTAAAATTGCATTGGAAAGACTGGAAGCGATCAGAAAAGCGGTTGGGGATAAAGTGGATATCATTATCGAAAACCATGCTCACAGTGACACGACAACGGGGATCGAGATCGGCAGGCTGATAGAGCCTTATAGGATCTTATTTTATGAAGAGCCCAATTCGCCGTTGAATCCTAAATTGGCTAAAACGGTGAAAGAAAAAGTGAATGTTCCGATAGCAGGCGGAGAACGCATCTTTACACGCTGGGGATATGTTCCTTATTTTGAAGACAGATCCCTTGACGTGATCCAACCTGATATCGGTAACTGCGGCGGCATCTCCGAAGTGAAAAAAGTCTGTGATATGGCGCATGCGTATGATATTTCAGTGCAGGCGCATGTTTGCGGGACGCCGCTTGCTACTTCCATATCGCTACATCTGGAAGCCTCTATACCGAACTTTATCATTCATGAATATCACAGAAATGCGCAATCGCCTATGAACAGCAGATTATGCGTTTATGATCCAAAACCTGTAAACGGGAAACTGACGGTTCCGGATCTTCCGGGGATCGGCAATGATTTGACAAAGTACGCTTATGAAAATGCGCAAGTGATAAAAATCGGAAGATAGAGTAGTGAAAAGAATTTTGTATTAGAGTAAGACAAGGAAGATTTTAAAAAGAATCGGCCCTTTGGCAGAAAATAAATAGGTTTATGCCGAATGGAGTCTCTTGCTCAAACCGCAATTTGGTTTTACACGGGAATGATCGAAAAGAGAATATCAACGAGATGACCGTAATAAAAGAATGGCCTTATTTATTAAAAAAGCCTGCCAATAATAGCTTGGCAGGCTTTTTATATAAGATTAAAGCAATTTTTCTTTCCATTCGTTTTCTTTAAATCCAACTAAAACGAAGTCCTCCCCAATGATCAGCGGGCGTTTGACCAGCATGCCGTTTTCAGAGAGAATGGAGATTTGTTCTTCTTCTGACAAATGAGGCAGGCGTTCTTTTAGATTCAAGCTTTTGTACATCAACCCGCTGGTATTAAAAAACTTCTTTAAAGGAAGACCGCTTTTTTGAAACCAAAGAGAAAGTTCTTCTTTGGTGGGATTTTCTTCTACAATATGGCGGTCCAGAAAGTCGACTTGCTGTTCTGTCAGCCATTTTTTTGCTTTTTGGCAGGTAGAACATTTGGGGTATTCCAAAAATAAGACAGACATAATCATTTCTCCTTTTTTTGATTTTATTTTTATAAATTTTCATTTTTGCAAACAAGGGAAAATATAAAAGAATCACCACTATTATAAAATGGCAGGAAAAAACTTGCAACGGTATTTTGGAAGAGGTGCTTCATTGCTTTTTCAAAAAAGGTCCAGTATAATAAAAGACAAATATTTTTTATAACGAAAATCAAGAAATAGTAACTTTTATGGAATAAAAACGGTAAAAGAGGAGAACAGAATGGCGCGAAGAGCAAAAAACAAATTTCCTTTGATCCTAGGGTGTATCGTGATCCTATTGACTGTTTTCTTTTTCTTTCGAAAAGGCAGAGAATGGATCGCGATCGATTATATTTCTTTGTTTTTTATTTTGCTGTCGGAAATCGTTTTTTTTGGAGAAACCTACTGGATCCTGGATAAAAAGGCAAAAATAGGGAAAGCGTTTCCTGCGGCGTCTATGATCACGACTTTGTTTATTTATTGGATGGCAACGGCGTTGGCATCCATCGTATTTACGTTTCTTTTAAGATCGTATGTTGGGATTTTTATTGTTTTGCAGCTCCTCTTTCTCTGCGTAACGGCGATCATTTGCCTGCTATTTTATTATGCTTTTCGAAATATACAGGAAAAAAGCAAAGAGGCTGTTGAAGAGGGGATCCATTCTTGGATAAAAGAGTGTGTCAATGAAGTGGAAAGTCTGTTACAAGAGGAAAATAATCAGACTTATCAGAAAAGTTTAAGAAAATTGTATAATGATTTGGGATCCGACGATACCGTGAGCAGAAATGCGGAAGCGGGACGGATTTTAAAAGGGAAAATAGCGGGATTGCGTGAAATATTGAAAACAGGGGATAGCGAAAAAATAGAAGAAGAGATTCAAGAGATTAGAATATTGGTCAAGGCAAGCGCTTTGGCTGTAAAAGAGCGGAAAAATACCGCAAAAGAAAAATAAGAATTTACAGTAAGAAAAGTTACCGCAAATGCTTGACAAGCAGGAAAGGATACGATACACTATAAATGGTTAGATTAAGCTAACCATTTATTTTCCCCTAAAGTTAGTCTAAACTAATTCAAACTGTTTGCAGAAAAAGGACAACGCAAAAGCAGTTGTCTGGTGCAGCTAAAAACGGCTACTATTCTGGTATTTTGGCTGAGGAGAGCAGGACCTACCTTTAAATGTGACTGCCGGACTTTGGCCAAA